>NZ_DATNPA010000699.1:0-15033 GCF_036703385.1 Allocoleopsis sp.
TCGGGCGCGTCGCTTGGCTTGTGACCTCGTTTGTCGCGCATTTACCAATGTATCTCTCTCTCCCCTCCTTGTCAACCCCTTTCACTAACAATATTTTTACCCCCCCTCAAAAGCTTGAAGTGAAAGCCTTTGAGCTGACTCATTCGGACTTTGGGGTCTTCTTCATCCTGTAGCTGCTCACTCATCGATAATCCCTCTAGACTCATAGAGTCAATGCAACGGAAAATTTCACTAAGAATTCCACTAAATTATTTACTGGGCATATCTGAACTCACCTCCAGATTCCTGGCGCTTGAGCAATGGGCTGAAAAGTAATTTAGCTACATAACCGTTTTGATTTACTAGACTGCAACTGTTGCAACAAGCCTTGGTGTATCTATGTAAAAATATGTATTGGTTCAGATGAGATTGATATATGCATACAGGAGTCAACTTATACAAACGGATATATGCAAGCGAATTTTTACAGAACACCCACTAAAATTCAGATAACAGGCTCAATGCTAAAGTTATGTTAAGAATATCTCTAAACTCAACAGCATAGACAGCCAATGCTTGTTGAAAGCATTTTACTTTTCACTATGAGCTCCATAATTGAACAACTAAGAATTAAACTTACTCAAGCCTTAACGGCATCCTTCGGATTAGCTAGAGCCGATATAGATTCAATGGTTGTCCCCGCTAGCAATCCTAATTTTGGTGATTACCAGTCCAATGTTGCGTTGTCTTTGAGTAAGCAGTTAGGACAGCAGCCACGAGCGATCGCGCAGCAAATTGTTCAGAACTTAGACGTCTCTGGCATTTGTCAGATACCAAGCATTGCTGGCCCCGGCTTTATCAACTTGACATTAGAACCAGCCTACCTGGAAGTACAACTGAGTGATATCCAAGCAGACCTGCGCTTAGGTGTTGAATCGGCGGCAACACCTCAATCTATCATCATTGATTTCTCCTCGCCCAATATTGCTAAAGAGATGCACGTTGGGCACTTACGTTCAACGATTATTGGTGATGCTATTGCACGTATCTTAGAATTTCGGGGTCACCATGTCCTGCGATTGAACCATGTAGGCGATTGGGGTACCCAGTTTGGCATGTTAATCGCTTATCTGCGGGAAGCTTACCCAGCTGCATTAACGACATCCAACGCTTTAGATTTGGGAGATTTAGTCACATTTTATCGGCAAGCTAAACAGCGATTCGATGCGGATGAAGAATTTCAATACAAGGCTCGACAAGAAGTCGTAAAACTGCAAGCAGGAGTTGAGGATACTCAACGAGCTTGGCAGCTGCTGTGTGAGCAGTCGCGACGAGAGTTTGAAATTATCTATGATTGGCTAGATGTACATCTGACAGAGCAGGGTGAATCATTCTACAACCCATTATTACCTACTGTAGTAAAAGACCTTGAGAAGTCAAGTTTGTTAGTAGAAGACGCAGGTGCAAAATGTGTATTCCTTGAAGGGTTTACCAATAAAGATGGTAAACCTCTACCTTTGATTGTGCAAAAGTCTGATGGTGGATACAACTACGCCACAACGGACTTGGCAGCGCTACGCTATCGAATTGAGCAAGATAAGGCAGATCGGATAATTTACGTTACGGATGCTGGACAAGCCAATCACTTCGCTCAGGTGTTTCAAGTCGCACGTCGGGCAGGTTGGCTGACAAAGGAAATTGAGGTGGTTCATATTCCTTTTGGTTTGGTGCAGGGGGAAGATGGGAAGAAGCTGAAAACTCGCTCTGGGGAAACGGTTCGGTTACGAGATTTGTTGGATGAAGCGATCGCACGCGCTCGTGCGGACTTAGAAGCCCGACTCAAGGCAGAAGGACGGGAGGAAACGGAAGAATTCAAAACCCATGTTGCTCAGGTGATTGGGCTCAGTGCTATTAAGTATGCTGACTTGAGTCAAAATCGCAATAGCAACTATATCTTTAGCTTTGATAAAATGCTTTCTCTGCAAGGCAACACGGCACCTTACTTGCTTTATGCCTATGCCCGAATTCAAAGCATTAGCCGCAAAGGTGAGATTGATTTTCAGAACCTGGAAGCCAATGCCAAAATACTTTTGCAGCAAGAGACAGAGTTGGCCTTAGGGAAACATCTATTACAACTAAGTGAGGTTCTTACAGATGTTGAACGAGATTTACTGCCCAATCGATTGTGCCAATATTTATATGAACTGAGCCAAAAGTTTAACCAGTTTTTTGAGCAGTGCCCTGTACTCTGGTCAGAAGAACCTGTACGGACATCTCGCCTAGTTCTGTGCGATTTGACGGCGCGAACTCTGAAGCTAGGATTATCTTTGCTAGGAATTGGGGTACTAGAGAGGATGTAATAACAAGAGGATGATGGCTCCTAGCGCACCGCCCCTGGGAGCCATCACCTACGATTAATCGAAATCAAGGAATTTTCGGTAAGCGTTTAGCCATAGCCATTTGCTGAAAAATAAGCTTCAAAATGGTGTTGTAAGGCACATTTTCTTTGTAATAATCACAAAGGGACTGCCAAAGTTCTAGATGAGGGGTTGCCTGGGGATGTTCAGCCTGAATTTCCCGAAAAGCATCAAGCAGACTCAGATTTTCTTCTTCCTTTAAAGAAGCGATCGCAAACGATACACCTCTACTAATGCCTGCCCCACAAGCAATTAGCACATTCTTGTCTCTTGCTTTTGCCAACCGCACAAACTCAACACCACTTCTTAGTTTGTCAAAAGATAGCGACTCGCCATCCTCGACAGGAATATACAGCGATGAGATACCAGGGTGCTGCACACTTTCAGCCAGTTGCAGCATTGAACCGATATTACTTTGGTATAGCAGGTTGTAATCGAGAGTTTCTCTAAATTTGCCGATGTACAACCAGGGTCGGATCGAGTACATATTCCTCTGGTTCTGATCGCTTCCTAGGGGAGAAAAGGACGTGCCTGAGAGAACGCTAGACACCAGCTTAGACCAAAAACTGGGCTTGTTTTCTAGATTCTAACTTTTTTGCTTTAATATTTTTGGACATCTGAGCTTAGCCGAGGTTTTGCACAATTCGCTGCTGATACTCCTGTTCGGTGATCAGGTCGTGTGTACTTTCAACCCGGTCTAAGAATACCATACCCTCTAGATGGTCATATTCATGCTGAAATATTCGAGCAACAAAGTCAGTTAATTCTTGCTGATGCAGCTGACCATCTCGACTGGTATACTCCACCTCAATTGCCTGATACCGGGGAACCAGCCCTCGAATTCCAGGAAGGCTGAGGCAACCCTCCCAGCCTTTGACCACTTCAGTTGAGTGAGCGATAATTCGAGGATTAATCATTGCAGTCGGTTCCATCTCTGGTGCCTTAGGATACCTAGGGTTGGGACGAGACGCGACGATGAAGAATTTATAGGACTCAGATACCTGAGGTGCCGCGATTCCAACGCCATTAGATGCCTGGGCTGTTGCAATAAGGGCATCAATTAGCTGTTGAAGGTTTTCATCGCGAACATTATCAACAAGCTGGGCTTGCTGCCGCAGAATTGGGTTGCCTAACTGGGCAATTTGTAGTAATTCAGCCATGAGTAAGGAAACTTGAGGAAAAAACTATCCTTATATATCCTTATATATAAGATGTAGACAGTGGAATCGTACTGCTGGCTGTGTTGACCTTGAGCAAGTGAAACCCAGTCTACAATAAACTTAACTTATTCTAAAAAACCGATTAGATCTTTGATCCGTAGGTTATCCAAGTGACTCACCTGCTTATAGACCACACTATTCTGCCCAAGTAGGCTTCTGCCTAGCTTGAAGTGGACAACGGACATTTAGGTAAATAGTTGTATTAGAAGACGCCCCTACTACGAAGCTGATTGAGTCAAAGTGTACAATTAGCGCTCTTTCCTATAGAAGACCATGTCACCCTTATGCTAGAGGAGAGCTCGTGGAAACTTCCCCAGAACAGCTGTGGAGCCAGGTATTGGAGCGTCTACAGCTGCAATTAAGCCGACCCACCTTTGAAACCTGGATCAAAACTGCTAGCGCTGAGCAGCTGGAAAATAACTGCTTGGTGTTGCGCACTCCCAATCCCTTTGCTAGAAATTGGTTGCAAAAATACTACATCAAGACCATTGCGGATGTGGTACAGGATATTTTGGGTCAGCCGGTGGAGATTCAATTGTTGGTTACTTCAGGAGACGACAACTCTTCGATTAGTGAGGCAGATGTCTCTTGGTCACTCCCGATAGGTAACAGCGCTACAGAAGGTACATCTAACTCCGCACCTAGATTACCAGAGTTAAATCATAAATACGTGGTCTCTCGCTTTGTGGTTGGTTCAAATAACCGTATGGCTCATGCTGCCTCTCTAGCTGTAGCAGAATCTCCAGGACGTGAGTTTAACCCTCTGTTTTTATGTGGCGGTGTCGGCTTAGGTAAAACCCATTTGATGCAAGCCATCGGTCACTTCCGTTTGGAGAAGTGCCCAGATTCTAAAATCTTTTATGTCTCTACTGAGCAGTTTACCAATGACCTGATTGCGGCAATTCGGAAGGACAGTATGCAGAGTTTCCGGGAACATTATCGGACAGCCGATGTACTGTTGGTAGACGATATTCAGTTTATTGAAGGCAAGGAATATACTCAGGAAGAGTTTTTCTACACGTTCAATACTCTGCATGAGGCGGGTAAGCAAGTCGTCCTGGCGTCTGATCGTCCGCCTAACCAAATTCCACGCTTGCAGGAACGCCTGTGTTCACGCTTTTCTATGGGTTTGATTGCTGATATTCAACCCCCGGATTTGGAAACGCGAATGGCAATTTTGCAGAAAAAGGCGGAATACGAAAATATCCGTCTCCCGCGTTCAGTGATTGAATACATTGCCACCCACTATACTTCCAATATTCGAGAACTAGAGGGAGCTTTGATTCGGGCTGTGGCTTATGTTTCAATTTCGGGTCTGCCCATGACAGTAGAGAATATTACACCGATTCTAAATCCACCAGCCCAGAGGGTAAAGGCTTCTCCAGAAACAATTTTGATGACTGTGGCAGATGCTTTCAATGTCTCTGCCGAAGACTTGAAAGGTAACTCTCGACGCAGAGAAATTAGTTGGTCTAGGCAAATAGGTATGTATTTGATGCGGCAACATACAGATTTGAGCTTGCCCAGAATTGGTGAGGAGTTTGGCGGGAAAGACCATACTACGGTGTTATACAGCTGTGATAAAATAGCTCAGCTTCGGGAAAAGGATGCAACATTGGATCAAACTCTGCGGCAGTTGAGC
Source organism: Allocoleopsis sp. (assembly GCF_036703385.1). NCBI lineage: Bacteria > Bacillati > Cyanobacteriota > Cyanophyceae > Coleofasciculales > Coleofasciculaceae > Allocoleopsis > Allocoleopsis sp. The sequence goes on from NZ_DATNPA010000699.1 coordinate 5,259, forward strand.
GATCGCGTCAATCTCACCAGCAGAACCCAAAACCAAGCTTGAACCGTTGTTGGCAGTAACATCGGTAATTACAAGATTAATATTCCTTGATAAAAATTCCTGCCCTATTTCAAACGATTAGCCTTTATCCTCAAACACTCACTGAAAAAAACATTGAAACTCTCTTGCTGAGTATAAATACTTTGTGCAAAGGTCAGATCGCTTTTCCACAGATTTTCCACAATCGAACGGTTACAAACTATTGATAGAGAGAGAGTTTATAGGAGTTTTCCACATTTTCCACAGGGTTGAGGATTAAGCAGATCAACAACAAAAATTTCCAGGTCGTTCTAGAACTCAAATAAACACAGCAGAGTATCATCCTCTTGAACCAGAGGATATCAGCGCAGAAAATTGAAGAATTTTAGAGACAACCAAGAGGTTGACCAGAATCAATCGCAGAATTATCCTGGTAAAGCTCTTGGGAATTAATGGAATCGATGAAACGTCTTTTTCAGTTCCACAAGCAGCTATATGACAGTACGTAGTCATCGGAACAACGACCTGAGCAGCATATTTTAACTTCTATGAAACTGGTTTGCACTCAAAGTGACCTCAACAGTAACCTTTCACTGGTGACGCGTGCGGTTCCTTCTCGTCCGACTCATCCGGTACTCGGTAATGTATTAGTGTCAGGAGATACACAGACTCAGCAAGTTCGACTCACCGCGTTCGATCTTAGCCTTGGCATACAGACAAGCTTTACGGCGCAAGTACTCCAAGATGGAGAGGTTGCGATACCGGCTAAACTCCTCAACGATATTGTTTCACGTCTACCAGAAGGAGAAATTACTCTAGAAGACCAAGCTGGAGAAAGTGTAAACGAGACGGATAGCGATCGACGCATTGTCACCTTGACCTCTGCTTCAGGGCGTTACCAAGTCAGAGGAATGAGCTCTGAGGAGTTTCCAGAACTTCCCCAGATTGCAGCAGCAGTTGCCGTCCATCTTCCTGTAGAAGCCTTGGTTGAAGGATTGCGGGGTTCTCTATTTGCCACTAGTTCCGACGAAACCAAGCAGGTACTCACGGGAGTACACCTCACCATGCAGCAAGATAGCTTGGAATTTGCGGCAACGGATGGACATCGATTAGCTGTGGTAGAAACCACTCATCAAAGTGTTGGTGATGGCGAAACTGATGAGGAGTTGGAAGAAAAATTACCAGCATTGGACAGTAGTCGCAAACCCATTAATGAGGTTTCTCAGCTTGAACTTACGGTACCAGCTAGAGCCTTGCGAGAGTTAGAGCGAATGCTAGCGCCCCACCAACCTACGGATACGATTGCGCTTCACTGCGAGCCAGGTCAGATTATCTTTCAAGGAGCCGAGCAGCGTTTAACGACGCGCACTTTGGAAGGACAATATCCGCCTTACCGCCAATTGATTCCTCGTCAGTTCCAGCGTCAGCTTACGATTGATCGGCGAAAATTGCTCATCGCAGTGGAACGAATTGCGGTGTTGGCTGACCAAAAGAATAATGTTGTCAAGTTCAGTATCGATAGTGTGAATCAGCAGCTTTCCCTCTCCGTAGAAGCTCAGGATGTCGGTAGTGGGCAGGAATCTATGCCAGCTCAAGTTACAGGTGAAAGCATAGACATTGCCTTCAATGTTAAGTATCTAATTGATGGATTAAAGGCGCTTTCTACATCTGATATTCAGATACAGATAAATGCAGCTAATAGTCCTGTGATTTTGACTCCCCTAGGCGGTCGAAAGATGATTTATTTATTAATGCCAGTCCAGATTCGTAATTAGATACTCGACATTGACAGATATAACTGGAGCTAGAAGTTGAACAAGTTCGTCAGCTTTTAGCTCTAACTGTAGTTAACCCTGAGTAGTTCTAAAACTGGTTGACTACCTTTTGTTGAGGTCTAGAAGGAATGTCGAGGCTTGCCGTAGGCTACCACAGAGGCACAGAGTTCTCTCCAGTACATAACAAGAGGAAAATAAGAGATAAATCATATCTCATCGATGGGTTTGCTGGCCTATATCAGGGTTTCTTGCAGCAAATCTTATTTTTATTTAAAATTAGCTATATTTTCCTTGCCTAATCCCAGATTTCACCATGAATAGCAATAAGACTGAGGCAGATAAGGGATATGTTTTAATTGTCGATGATACCCCAGAAAATCTGCAAGTCTTATCGAATACTCTCTCTAAGCAGGGATATAAAGTCCGATGCGTCGTTACAGGGCAAATGGGAATTAGAGCGGCACGCTCGGCTTCACCCGATCTGATTCTACTCGATATCCGGATGCCAGATATGGATGGCTATGATGTGTGTGAACACCTCAAGCATGATGCACAAACTTCAGAAATTCCGGTCATTTTTCTGAGCGCTTTAGATGAAGCCTTGAATAAGGTGAGAGCTTTTACCGTTGGCGGAGCAGACTACATTACCAAACCATTTCAGATTCAAGAGGTTTTAGCACGGGTTGAGCATCAATTGACCATTCGCAAGCTCACTAAGCAACTCCAAGCCCAAAATCAGCAACTGCAACAGGAGATTGAAACTCGTAAGCAATCCGAGGCTCAATTACAGCGAGAAGTTACAGAGCGCCAACGAGCAGAGCAGGCTTTACGTAAGGCGTACAAGGCTCTAGAAGCCAAAATTGAAGAGCAGTTAGCCGAGCGTGAGAAACTGCTATTACTCCTGAATTCTCTACAAAATCCCTCTTATGAATATCAAGTTGGTGGTTCTCTTGCTCCCACTGCTCCTAGTTATGTCAAGCGTCAAGCCGATGTGGAGTTATACCAAGCTCTTTTGCGAGGAGAGTTTTGTTATGTACTCACTTCGCGACAAATGGGTAAGTCTAGTCTTCGGGTGCGAACGATGCACCGTCTGCAACGGGTAGGTATCCGTTGCGGGTCTATCGATCTGACGGCGATTGGCACACAACAAGTTACCCCAGAACAGTGGTATGCATCAATCATTGGCTATTTAGTCAGCAGCTTCCAACTCAAATTTAATATACGTGCTTGGTGGCGGGGTAATGTGAGCGATCGCGATCGCAACATCGGTGATCAGGCCAGACAAACCTCAACAGGACAGGAAAATGTCCTTCGCTCTCATGTATCCGCTGTGAGCCGCCTCAGCGAATTCCTTGAACAGGTGCTACTCGTTGAGATTGAGCAAAATATTGTGATTTTTATTGATGAAATTGACAGCGTCCTAGGTCTTGAGTTCCCCATTGAAGATTTTTTTGCCCTAATTCGAGCTTGCTACAACAAACGTGCTGAGAATCCAGCTTTTAAACGCCTCACCTTTGCTCTATTCGGTGTTGCCATGCCGGCCGCTTTAATGGCTGACACCAATCGAACGCCCTTTAATATCGGGCGAGCCATTAAGCTCATGGGATTTCAGCAACATGAAGTCATGTCCCTTGTATCAGGATTAACTGGGATTGTCAGTCATCCTGAAGCCGTTCTCAAGCAAATTTTGCATTGGACAGGAGGTCAGCCATTCCTGACACAAAAGCTTTGCCACCTTGTGCGAATCGCTTGTCAGGAGCAGGAAAAACAAGAGGATGACTCGGCAAGTTTGCCCGCGTCGCCGCCTCTCCCCATCTTTGCGTCTCCTTCGCCTAATGATGAGAGCCTTTGGATAGAGCAGCTAGTACGTACTTTTATCATCGAAAATTGGGAAGCCAAAGATGAGCCAGAACATCTCAAGACAATCCGCGATCGCATCTTAAAAAATCAACAACGTGCTGGACGTATGCTGGGACTGTATCAGCAAGTGTTACAAGATCAGAGTCTATTAACCGATGACTCTCAAGAGCAAGTTGAACTTTTACTTTCCGGCCTGCTCATTCAATGCGATCGCGTACTTAAGGTTCATAACCGAATTTATCAAACGATTTTTAATCTTGACTGGGTGAACAAGCAGTTAAATAGATTGCGACCTTATGCCGAAATATTGGCTGATTGGCTGTCTTCTGACTGTCAAGATTCATCGTATCTTTTGCACGGTCAAGCCTTAAAAGAGGCTTTAGTTTGGGCCGAATCTCGGCGTTTAAGTGACCAAGATTATAAGTTCCTTGCCGCAAGCCAAGAATTTGAGCAGCGAAAAATGCAATGGGCCCTCTCAGCGAAACGTCGTCAGGAATTAGAAGCCCAAATCGTTCATAAGGCAGAAACTACTAGAGACCAAAAATTATTGCTAGGCGCAGTGAGTACAGCCTGGATAATGGCTTGCGCTGCATATCATCAAACCGCACTCGATGTGAATCGATTACTCCATCAATCTTCAGCAACACTTTTTACTCTAAATAACTCGCTAAACACACTCATAAAAGCCATCACGATCAGCCGGAGCCTACAGCAGGAAGGCGAGATAAACGCAGACACTCACCTCCTGGTAAAAAATTTGCTGCGGCAGGCAGTTTCTCAGGAAGCTGAATATAGCTGCTTCTCAGAACATAATGCTGGGGTTTTGTCAGTTGCTTTCAGCCCTCAAGGCAACATGATCGCCTCAGCGGGTTCAGACACAACGGTTAAACTCTGGAATTTTGATGGAATCGTAAGTCAAGCGTCCGTGCTGATCACGCTTACGGGACATACTGCCGCTGTTAATCAAGTTGATTTCAGCTCCAATGGTCAAGTCATTGCTTCGACGAGTGACGACAGGACTATCAAACTCTGGAGTCTGGATGGCATCCTCACTACAGCTCCGGCGCTGATGAGTTTCAATCAGCCTAGGGCTGGAATTCGGGGAATATCATTGAGTCCCGACGGTCAGCTAATTGCCTCAGCCAATGATGATACAACTGTGAAACTCTGGAGTCTAGATGGCACTTTTCTAAAAAGCTTCGATGGACACAGCGCTGAGGTATTGAGAGTGTGTTTCAGCCCAGATGGTCAGTTAATTGCCTCAGCGAGTGCGGACAATACAGTAAAACTGTGGAACCTAAAGGATACGTTGCCTGTGACCTTGAAAGGTCATAACGCAGCGGTTAGGAGTATTGCCTTCAGCCCAGATGGTCAATTGCTCGCCTCAGCAAGTGAGGATACAACCGTGAAACTCTGGAGTTTAGAGGGTACATTGCTATTGACCCTAAAAGGGCATAATGATGCGGTTTTGGGGGTTTCCATCAGCCTGGTTCAGGGTAGCCTTAGCGAAGAAACCATGAGTGCTAGCGTTAAGGGCGGTGATCTAATGATTGCCTCAGCCAGCGCGGACAACAGCATTAAACTGTGGAGCCAGGATGGGACGGAGTTGACGACCCTCCATAGCAGTAGGGGCGTGGTTTGGGATGTTGACTTCAGCCCCAATGGCGAAACGCTTGTCTCTGCCCATGAAGACAAAACAGTAATGCTATGGGATTTGAAGCGTATTCTAAATTTAGACCTACTAGCACACAGCTACGCTTGGATGTGGGAATATCAAAAGTTGAGTACTGAGTTGGCAGCCTTAAAAGCTCTTTAAACTTTATACTTCATACTTCACACTTCATAGGTTTCATGACTTCTCTGCCCAATCACCGTCCCAAAAACCTCTCCCTTGGTCCTTTGGAAACAGAGATTCTGAATATTGTCTGGGAACTGGGTTCTGTCACTGTTAAGGATGTGCATGAGCGAATTTTGGCTGATCCAGATCGGGAGCTAGCCTATACTTCAGTCACCACAGTCCTGCGCCGCTTGACTCAGAAAGGTTGGCTCAGTTGCGATCGCCCTTTGGATGGTGCTAAAGGTAATCGACAAGAGCGTGCTTTTCGGTGGAAGCCGTTGTTATCTTCCGAAGAGGCGCAATTGCTCAAAGCTCATGAGCAACTCAATCGATTTCTTGCGGTGAGTAACCCAGATGTCGTTGCAGCCTTCGCCGATAGTCTGGACGCAGCTAGTTTAGACCAAATTGAAGCGATCGCACGTCGGATTCAAGCGGCACGTCGAGCCAGAGAGGAGCAGGAGTGATGCATCTAATCATGATTGTGGCGGTGTTGAGCCTAGCTTGGTTACTACGCTGCCGTTACTCTAAAGCAACGGGAAACTGGGCTCAACGCTGGCAACAAACGCTCTTTTTATTCCTCTTACCCCCCCTACTGGTGCTAATGACCGCGATCGCGGTGTTGTTGATGGGGCCGCAAGGACAAATGATTGGGCTACACACGGACGGATTTAGCTATGGCCTGGCTGTAGGAGGTGTGGGTTTAGCGATCGCTTTCGGTTTGAAGCTAGCCAATCAAGGTTGGCAATCTCTACAAAAAATTCGCACTTACCCCAGTATTGACCTAGATGGTCAATCGGCTCGTCTTCTTGATAGGTCTACTCTCTTTAGTGCTCAGATTGGCTTTTGGCATCCTGAATTGGTGGTGAGTCGAGGACTCTTAGAGATGCTAAAACCGGAGCATCTTCAAGCTGTATTAACTCACGAACAAGCACATTACTACTATCGGGATACATTCTGGTTTTTCTGGCTGGGTTGGCTGCGCCAAATCACGGCATGGTTACCGAATACAGAAACGTTGTGGCAAGAACTCCTTTTATTACGAGAACTCCGGGCTGATCACTGGGCGCGTCAATATGTGGATAGCTTATTGTTAGCTGAATCTCTACTTATGGTGGTTAGCGCCCCAATGATGGCATCGGAAAGTTTTTGCGCTGCCTTTAGCCGTACTGTCCCCCAGAATCGCTTACAGGAGAGGATTGAAGCGCTTTTAGGAGAGGGAGAAACTTCCATGCCTTCACGTTCTTGGACTTGGAGTTGGCTGCTTCTATGCCTGCTGCCTCTGATTGCTGTGCCCTTGCATCGGTGAGCCATGCGATCGCTTTAGCCGGCTCAGCGAAGTGCGCCATATCATATCCGGTGCATTACCCTAAATCAAATCCGTGATGGGGAGAAAAACTCTCCCTGTGTAAGAGGAATGTCTGAGAACTATCTAAATGTCATCCTGAACGTACTGAAGCATCCCAATATAACAACGCTAAGACTAGATTCTTCGTTCCACTTTGCTTCACTCAGAATGACAATTGCGACTTTTCAGAGCTCTTCTAACCTATCACCTCATCCGACCATGACTATTTGCATAACCGTAGCCTAAACTTAATCTATCTATTGGTTGGTATTAAGGGCGAATAGTTTAAATATTATTAAGATTAAGTAGACATAATAGTCTCAATGAAAAGCAGCTTCCGATCTCTTGGAGAGTTGCTAGTAGGCTCATGTAACAAAGGATGAAGCCTGGAATTCCATATAGGAATCAATCTCTATGAACGCAAAACGTCTTGAAATCACGTTCCAGCGGCTTCCTAGTTTGAGTCCTTATAATCCCAGCTAAGACAGATTTTTCATGCCGTCCTGAGTTATAACGATCAACTCCGCTAGTGTCCTGATTGGAATCTCTCTTCGTGTACTCCAACTCTCTATCTGCTTACTCGTCTATAGCTACAATTCATACCGCCGAGCGATTGAGTCAACTCACCGCATCAAAGGGAAAACAGAAAAAAGAAGTTCCCCTCTGGCTGTTGCTTTTTATGTTGATGCCATTGACTTTTTCGACGGGATGTGTAGTAAACACTGAAACTGAAGCTGGAGCTCAATCAACTCCGTCTCGTGCCAAGGCAGGGGAAGGCAGCACGGCAGTGGATGTAGCGATCGCGAAAACCGGAGTTCTCCAGGAACCCCTAGAATATACCGGCACTACCCAACCCGCTCGGGAAGTATCGCTCCGCGCACAGGTGGAAGGACGCCTCCTCAGTCTCCAGGCAGATGTCGGTGACCCTGTACAGAAAGGTCAAATCCTGGCTCGGTTAGATGATTCGTTACTGCAAACCAGCGTCACTCAGGGACAAGCTGAACTCGCTGCTCTTCAGTCCGAAGTCGCACGCGCCCAAACTCAGGTTACCAATGCTCGCTCCCAAGCCGAACAGGCGAGAGCAGAACTCAAACAAGCACAAGTGGATGCCGAACGGTTGCGATCGCTCTCCGCAGCCGGTGCTATAGCCAAGCAACAAGCCGAATTAGCCCAGACATCGGCTGCCACCGCTCAACAAAGACTCAATGCTGCGATCGCACAAATTGCTACAGAACAGCAAGCTGTCGCCGTCGCTCAAGGTCGGGTGGAAGCCCAACGCGCTACGATTGCTCAGGCAAGAGAGCGTCAGTCCTACACTTTGCTAGCGTCGCCCATTACTGGCGTTGTTGTAGCAAAGAGCGAACCTGGAAATCTGATACAGCCAGGAGGCGAAATCTTGCGGATAGCAGATTTCAGTAGCCTGAAAGTGGTGGTTCAGGTGTCAGATAAAGATATCTCACAGATTCGGGTAGGACAGTCCGTGAAAGTGGGATTGGATGCCATGCCCAATGAGAAATTCACTGGGCAAGTCACTCGCATTTTGCCCGCTCCCACAGCTAGGACAGCGGTTGTTCAGATACCCGTAGAAATCACCATTCCCAACAGTAACGGCAGAATCGGCTCTCAACTGGTAGCAGAAATCAAAATTGAGTCCAGTACACAGCCTCGTGTCGTGGTACCCCAATCTGCCCTACAAGGCGAGGGCAATAATAAAGGAAGTCGAAGCTCTGCAAACGCCCAAAGCCCCAATCCCAAATTTTCTAAGGGAACCATGTTTGTCGTCACGGGCGAAGGAAACCAAGCGACAGTCAAGTCCCGTCCCGTGCAAGTCGGCACCAGTGCAAACGGACAAGTTGAAATTTTATCAGGATTGAAACCGGGAGAACGGTTTGTCGCCCAGAGTGAGAAGCCTTTAAAAGATGGCGATCGGGTGGGTCTGAGTCCATTGTCACAAACCTCAGAAAAACAGGAGCAGCGTTAATGCAAAACTCCGGGACATCGGGATTCAGCATCAGTGCGATCGCGATTCGCCAACACATCGGTACCCTGATGCTAACCCTCACCATGATCGTGCTGGGGGTGTTTTTCCTCACTCAGATTCAGGTCGATTTGCTGCCGTCGATTACCTATCCTCGAATTGGCGTGCGTCTTTCTGCTCCAGGCGTTTCGCCAGAGGTGGCGGTGGAAGAAATCACCAAACCCTTGGAGGAAGCCTTAAGCGCAACGGAGGGAGTTGTACAGATTTATTCCCAAACTCGTGAGGGGCAGGTCAGTTTAGACCTGTTCTTCCAACCGGGGGGTAATATTGACCAAGCCTTGAACGATGCTACGGCTAGCTTTAACCGTGCTCAAGGTCGGCTACCCGATATTGTGGAACAACCACGCTTATTCAAGGTCGATCCATCTCAGTTACCAGTTTATGAATTTTCCTTGCGTGCTCCGTCGTTGCGGGATGTCGATTTACGCGTGTTTGCCGATGAAGAACTCAGCCGCGAACTCGGCGTCGTGCCTGGGGTGGCATCGGTGGATGTTGCGGGGGGAGTCCAAGAAGAAGTCTTAGTTCAAATTGACCCGAATCGCTTACAAGCTTTGGGCATTGGTTTGACCGATGTGTTGAATGCCCTTGAAGAGCGTAATTTGGATGTTTCCGGTGGGCGTCTGCGAGGGGAGAATTCAGAACCTTTAACCCGCACTGTCGGACGCTTTCGGGATGCTCAAGAAATCCGTAATCTCTCTTTTGAAGTCAGCAGCACAGAAACAAGCTCAAACATTCAACCTTCTAACATTCAACCTTCTAACATTCAACCCAGTTGCCTCGCTGACCGAACAATTGAAGGCCAAGCTAGGAGTCTGGGCCAGTTTTATATCCCCGGCGCTGGGTAAAATCTTCGGGTCGAATGTTGGCGACAAAGTCCCGAAAGGCACGTCTTTCTTCTTCAT
>NZ_DATNPA010000700.1:0-19695 GCF_036703385.1 Allocoleopsis sp.
GTTGGAGCAATCCTGCTAGGGCAAGCGTCCACGTTGATTAAAGAATCTCCGTCGCTCTGATTCACGGAGAGTGTCAATTCCCTCGGCTGGGTATCTTCAGCTGCTGAGTACTCTTGATCAACTCACGCAGTCGCTGTCGCAGGTGCTTAAGGTTCGGTGTGTCGTTGCCATAACGCCAGCTGACATAAGCTTGGGAAATTTCATCAATCACCTCGGCAGACGTTGGTGCATGATGTTGATGCGACACTCTGGCATATTCTAAGGGAGTCTGTGCAGGGTGTTTGGTATAGCCTTTAGTACTTAAAAGCCTCAACATTTGCTGGTAGAGGCTTTCCATCGGGGGTAATTCACTTAGCCATCGGCGATAGCGCCAGGTTCGCCATTGCTTCCAACCCAACCAACCCAAAAAAGCAAGAGCGATCGCTAAAATCAAACCCGTGAAGAAGCCAACCCAACCGTTGGAGACCAGTGCCCATAGGAAAGAAATGACTCGGATTATCCCACCCATCAGCCAACTCCAAATCTCACCCAAATAATTCTTAACAGGTGAGGGCAACCAACCGGCGACCCATTGCCAAAACTGACGCAAGACTCCAAAGGTTTCAGTCTCCTCCACACTCTGGGGAATTAGTTCGTGACCGGGAATCGGGTCAAAAGCAAACCAACCGTGTTGCGGGAAAAACACCTCCGTCATCGCATAGGCGTCGGTGTTTTTGACAATATAAAAACCCGTGAACGGATTGAACTCACCCGTCCCAAACCCAGCCACGAGTCGCGCTGGGATGCCAATGGAACGCAGCATGATCGTCAGCACGGTTGAGAAGTGGTCTGGGTACCCCCCTTTGTACTTGAAAAGAAAAGCTTCCACCAAGTCTTCCTTGCCCTCTAACTTGGGCAAATTCAAGGGGTCTGTGGGGAGTGAATAGCGCTGTTTAAGAGCCTGAGCTAAATACAGAGCTTTCTCATAGGGTGAAGTGATGGGGTTGGGTGAGGTCGCTAACAGTTCTTCAGTCCGTTGTCGTACTCGATCGCGAATGTTGGCAGGAACATCGAGATAGTATTTTGTAATCCGCCTGGGATAATCGGTGGGAGCCTGTTGCAGCCGAGTGCGATCGCGATACGGCACTTCCGAAATCACTGTGTAAGTGAGTCCATCTGTTAAGCTAGCCGGTGCCCTCAAACCGCTTTCCGTGTCTATCTCAATTTCCCGCGAGGGAAAGTAAAGTTCCTGAGGATAAGCCATCGCAGGCAGGAGATTCGGCAGTTCCGCGACCACCGTGTAACTTTGAATCACCTGTTTTGTTTGCTCCGCCATCAGAGGGTTTGGCAGGAAAAACCGATACGACCACTCCGGACGATTCACTCGGGTTACTTGATCATCGCGAGAGATTTCCCACCCCTGACCCGTATAACGGTCAAACGCGAGCACCCGCCAAAACCCCGGTGCCTGGGAACGTACCCGTAATACAACCTGAGGCTTAAGTTCTCCTTGGAAATTTTGTTGGTCAATCTTGCTGTTAAAGCCGTAGTAAAAGGAACTATCCCCCTGACCCCCACTACCAGTTCCACTGCCTCCACTGCCAGAAGAATTTCTCTTTAGGTTGCCCTCGCGATCATATCCGGGATTAATAATGCCACCAGCTCGTTTGTTATCAAACTCCCGTTGAAAATTTTCCGGTACACTCACCGGAAATGTTTGGAGTTGATAGCCCGGAAAGCGAGGCATCAGGGCAAAAATTCCTAGTCCCAACCCGATGGTCGCCACGAGAAATAGACCCAGACGCCGAAGCGAGAGGGGTGAGGAACCAGAGGTAAACAGTGAGGAGGTTCGGCGCTTTGAGGTTCGCAACAGACCCAGGCGCGACTGATAATCGAGGACGAGGGTGGGAAGTGCGATCGCTAAAAATACGCACAACAGTGGGGCAAAGGCTAAAGTCTGGCTTAGGGTACCCGATACACCTAACAGAATCAGCCCAATCACCATCGAATACCCTAAATCTTTGCGACGGGGTAGGTCAAAGCTGTGCAGAACTTGCAGCTGAATTAATAACTCTGCCAAGGCCAAGCGAGTATCATTAAGCTGACCGAACAACCGGGCAAAAAATGCCCCCATTGCCAGCAACATCCCGATCGCCAGCAAGAACTTGATGGCGATGTTGCGCTCTCGACGGTGGTACCAACTCCAGGTTGCCCCAACCAGACTCAGCGGTACGGCCCACAGGCTTATTTGCGTTTCCGCCGCCAGATCTGTAGCAATAATTCCAACAATTACCAGTGCCTGCACCAGCACTCGCAGCCAAATTGAGTTTTCTATCTCAGGAGTCGGCATAGCCTCAAGACGCCGCCACAACTGACCGAAAAGGGGTAGACGACGGAGTTGCCGAATTCCAGAGAAATTAGACATAGCAAATTAGTCAGTGGTCAGTGGTCATACCATTTGGGTTTTGACTGGCTCCGGTTGAATTTTTGACGCAGCCGAATGGCAAGGCTCTCAAAATCCAAAATCCCTGCATCCAAAATCCAAAATGGTATCAGCCGTCAGTAGTCAGTCGTTACGGACAACTGACAACTGACAAATACCAGGTTTCCAATATGCTAGCTCAAAGGGTTTTCAAGTTACATCGTCGGGCAAATGGCGAAAATTAAAGGTGTTTGTTCTGAATCATGAAAACGGATTTCTAGCGGATAGGTCTGATTCGCTTGCAAATCAAAGGATTCCACACTCACGTATCCGGGATAGATGCGCTGTGCACTGGCTGATGCCTGAGGAGTCCGCAGGGTCAAACTGCCACCGCGAGGCAAACGAGCCGTAACGCGGAGCTTAGGAACTCCCTCTTGCATCTCATATTCTGCCTCCACGGTGACAACACCCACAGAGGTCTGCCATTGCCGCTCAACAGGGGTTCGATCCGGAGAAATCGGCACAGTTAGGGCGCTGATAATCTCTTTAGCCGCCAACAGCGCCAGCGTCATCTTTTGTTCATGAGACGCCGCTTCGTAACTGCTGGGTACGGATAACAGCTGTTCGTTGGTGTTTGAACTAAACAAACTATCGCTGCGAGGACTCCTCGCACTCGTACCCCCAAATGCCGGAGACAGCAACACCATTCCGGCGAAATGGTTTAGCGCCTGAAATTGGTCAGGGAATAAACCTTCCACCGCATGAACCAGTTTGGCTCCAAGCTGCCGTCGGGAATACACAGCCTCTGAACAAGCGTCCAAGAGTTGTGCGAGAACCTTTTCTGGCAGGGTAACGGGTAGAGTCAGGTGAAAAAGCTGGGGCATCCACAAGCGAACGGGAGGAACCCAACTATCTTCTAAAGCGTCAGAAGAATCGGGTTCATAGTCACAAAGATCCGTCTCCCAGGGAAACAAGGGGGGATGACGTTCGATTTCAACTTGTAGTCGGCGTTTTAAAATGGCCTGAAAACGGTTTTGCACGGTCGGCATTTCTCCCAAGTCGTAAGGGCGGCTTGAACCGCCCGGTACATCGTCCTCACGAGCAAGGATATCGTCTGAACTTGCCCATGCGCGGTATTGATCCGCTTCGTTGGTGTTAAAAGGTGCAATGTTCAACTCTTCTAAATCAACTGGGTCTATTTGCTCCAATTCAAAATCCGCTGCTGTTGGGTCCCAAGGAGAGACAGAACGATCTGCCTGACCCTCTGCTGGGGGTGAAGCAGCGGGAACGGACTCTTCTAGTAGCCAGGTAATTAAACGGCTATATAAGGTGTCCGAGTTGTTATACATGTCACTATTCATCTTGAGATGCACCAGATCCGGATACTGAACTATTGCGAATATCCCAGGCAAGTTCGAGTAATTTAAACCAACGCTTTTCGACCTGGGTAGCCGTATAACCTAAGGCTTGGGCGATTTCCGTCGTTGAGCGACCTTGTTGCTTGAGGTCGAGTAAGTCTTTCTGAGTCGTGTTAATCCTGGCCTGAAACCGTTGCCACTCAAAAGGCGTCAGACCGAGATTCCGTTCTAGATCGGCTTCTAGCCACTGATGAACCAGTTCCCAACGGTGAGACAGGGCAAACCGAATCAGATGGTACTTAAAACGCTGCTGCAAATAATCCCTCTGGCGAGGGGTTAGACCCAAAATTTCTTCTATTTCGCTTGTGGGAAGGTCTTGCAGGCGTAATACGAAGTACTCGGCACAATCATGTTGCTGGCGTTCTTCGAGATAGGTAAGTAATTCCTCAATCACCGTGTCCCGCAGGTTTGCTTCTAGGGGTTCAGGTTCAGAGGCCACCATCATCTCCCGGACTTGCTGAATTGCCGCATCGTTCCAGTTCGCATCTGATTCTGGTGTTGCGCCTTCAGCGGCGGTATCCATATCAACCGACGTTTCTGGCGGTTGCTGTTGGGAGAAAGTTTGCGCTCGGAGAATGATTAATTGCTGAGATCGACGACCGGGTAAGGGAATACGCCGCTTCCCATAACGCTCGGTAAAGGCCATGTATTCCGCCAACTCCAGGAGACTTCGCGGACGATAACTGGCATCAATCGTGTTTTCCCGCCGAAAGGCATTCAAGGCTTCTACATAGAATCCTTGTAAGAAATCTTCGATTAAGGTCAGCCGCGCCTGGTAGCTGGCTGGTGCCTGTGGGGGCGTAATATAGCGGTAAATGATCGCGCTCAGAGTGCTCTGAAGTTCGACCCGTCCCCGCTGTGACCCCTGTTTGTAGTAGCTTAAAACTTGCTTGAGGCGATGGGTTGCCAGGGTATGCGCCCAACTCTCAACATCTCCTGAAGTCTGAATTCGACTGCTTTCGTTACAGATTCGACTGACTTCATCGGCTAAACGTGCTGCCACGTCCCGACAGTTCTGATCGGAAGCACGAACAGACTGCCGGAATTCGTTATACAGCAGTTGAAAAATTGCCTCCACGCCCTGGCAGACTTCCCTCATGATTTTCATTTGTTAACAAAGACCCTAACACAAACGCACGCTCGACTGATTTGATCTGGGTTTAGACTCAAGATAGCAGCACCATTGATGACAGTTCTCATGGATTTAGACCAACAAATTCAAGTTCTGATTGACAATGCACCACCCGATGGAACGACGCCCAGAATTATGGAAGCGATCGCACCCGTACTCCAACTCGTTGCCAGTCAGCTAAAACATTTGGAGTATTATATTCTCCAAACTCTTGACGAGGATTGGGTGCTGACAACACTGAGTAATCGCGCTCAACCTGAGATCCAGAAAAATGTCATTTATGCTTTTCCAACTCTCAAAGATGCTGCTGACTTTCAGTCGGTTTCTGACCCTCACATCCTCGCAACGCCTGTACCCGTTACTCACATTTTGTTCCAGATGTTGGCGCTAGAGACCGTTACAAGTATAGTTTTCTTCGATACACCCGGTAATCTAGCAGCCGGTACAGAGGTGCGTCGAGATGAACTGCAACGTTTAATTCAAACGCAGCTGCGACACAGTCAGTCTGTACCTAGGTCATATCCTAGCAACCTTCCTCCAGATATCGCTTGAGTACCTCTTGCCAATGGTTAATAAAAATGGTAGATTCAACCTTTCTCTTGACTGGTAGAGTTTCTTAATCCGTGGCAACACACCGTGGGCGTCTAGCCTGTAAACTATCCCTTCACCCAAGAGATTTGCGGCGGCAGATTGAACCCTGGTTTCGTGGACTTTACGACTTTTAGAGTCCAGCCATCAATCATGGGCAGTTAGGCGCTACGAGTTAAATGGGCGACACGCTCCAACTTGCCCCTATCTCCTGGAACCCCTTGCAATGGTTTCTGCACTGACCCACTGCTATTGTGACTCTTTCTCACACAAGTGGCTATTTAATCGTTAAGTTTTGTCGCAAAACCGGGATTGACTCCTGAAAAATTAGGTAGTCCCTGTAAAGGTACTTAGTATTCTTTGCCTTTGTCAATATTATGTAAAGAAATGATAATTAGATGCTCATGGCTTTCGGGGTTGGTCATGTGTAAGTGTTGAATTGTGGATGTTTTATTCCAGGGCGTTAGCGATCGCGGCACTATCTGGGCATAGCCCTAGTACAAACGACTCAGGACATAGTCAGCTAAGTCAATTAGCGCTTGAGTCGATGTTGAGGGCTTCAGAACAGCCAAGCTTTGTACCGCTATCTGAGCATTCTGTGCTGCCAATGTGCGGGAACGTTCAAGACCTTTACTCTCTTTAATCAGAGTGAGCGCTTGAGAGATATCATCCGGTTGGGCAAACTCTCGATCAATTAGCACCTCTAGATAGGGTTTTTCTTCCAGGGCATATAAAACTGGAGCCGTCAAGTTGCCACTAATTAAATCTGATCCGGCTGGCTTGCCCAAGGCTTCCGTCGAACCTGTGAAGTCCAAAATATCATCAATAATTTGGAAGGCTAATCCAAAATGATACCCATAGCGGTACAAGTTGTCTGCCACCTCCGCCGAGACACCACTCAGCAGCCCTGCGGCTTTGGCACTATTAGCCATCAGCGAAGCGGTTTTACGATAGGTTTTTTCTAGGTAGGCTTCCAGCGTCAGGGTGGTATCAAATCGAGTCAGTCCTTGCTGAATTTCCCCTTCTGCCATGTCTTTAATCACTTCTGACAGCAGCTTGACAACTTCTAAATTGCCAAGATTAGCGAGGTACCAGGCCGCTTGACCAAACAAAAAATCCCCAGCGAGTACAGCCACGCGGTTGTTGAACAAGCTATGGACTGTAGGAACGTTGCGACGCACCTCTGCCTCATCGACGACATCGTCATGAACCAGACTCGCCGTGTGAATCATTTCTGTAATTTCTGCTAGACGCCGATGACGCGGGGTAATGTCAGAGTCGAGCATGGTGGCTCGCGAAATTAAAAAGACGATCGCTGGTCTAACTCGCTTTCCCTGTGCCCCGAATAAGTGTTCAGCCGCGGCATACAGGATGGGGTGACGAGCACCCACTAGGTTCTTCAAGTTTTCGGTTAGCAGGCACAGGTCTGCTTCAACAGGAGCAAAAAGGGAGGTTACTGAGGTCATGGATCAGCCGACTCAGAGGTTAGTTACGAAAGTTTACAATTTCTTTTTTTAATTTTAGGCGAAGCGTCCGCTACAGGGAAGTTTTGTTTGAGTAATTACCGTGTTAGAGCGTAATACCAGAGTTTGTATCGACATATTAAGTCCCTGAAAAAATTAGTGTAACTCGCCAGGATTGTTGTGTTAATCTAGATAGTAAGGGTTTCAAAAAATTAATAGATTTATTGATTCCAAGGTGTTAGGAGAGCATATTCCCCTTTCATCTGTGGTGTAATACGCATTCATAGACAGAGATCCTGATGTTTCAGGATAACTCCTCAGTGATACCACTGAGGAAGGTTATTCGTCAGACCTAATAAGAAACTTCCCACTTGGCAGAGATTCTGAGCTGAGCCTAAAAGTCTTGTTCAGAAGATTGACTGTATGGGAAGCCAACTGTGAAGTTAGAGGGAACAAGCTCTGTCTCCCTAAAAATTTGTATGCCAACAGTATCTTAAGTCCGTAAGGACTTGAAAAACGCTGTTGGAAGGTATTTGTATTGAATTTTCCTCTCCCTCCCTCGTGTCCACACTATGACTTACATGGATATGCCTGTGATTATTCCTGTTCTGGCGACTGGTTATCTATTAACAATTTATCTGCTATTGACTCTAGCGCAGCGGACGATCAAGAATTCGCGTTACGTGGACAACTCTTTGACAGACGCTTACGCTCCTTACGTGTCAACCGAGCAGCTCCCTCAGACCGATGAGGTTGAAGGATGGTCGTTTCAGGTGAGTAGTCTAACCTCTTTAGTCTCCGAGGAGCTACCTCCTCCTATTTCACCAGCATCAACCGTTCATAAAGCCAGTAGTGTACATTAATTGGCTCAAATTAGGGGTGAGGGACTAAAAGCAGGATTTTTTCGGCCTCTTAGTCTCTCTCCCAACACTCGGAGACTAATTTTCATTCGATAAAGATTAATCCACCGCCCCTTGTGGGCGTTTTTTTCTTTGCCTTCATTCTCCAGTAGTTATTGTGATTTGGATTTTGGATAGCGAACGAGCGACTATCACTCTACGGATTCTAGGGATACCACCGGAGGCGCTACGGTTGGTAAATAGACTTTTTCAGCCACTGGAGTGCAACCTAGCCATTGCACTGAAAGTTGGGCAAACTGTTGAGGACAGCCACTGACACAGAAGTGGGTTGGTAGTGGTGAGCGATTATTCTTCAGTCCCAGGATATCTAGTTCTTGCGCAGCAGCGGCAACAACATGTACGGCTGGGTCAACGAGTTGAATCGTCGGTGGGAGTATTGTCCGTATTACGGGAGCCAGCAGCGGATAATGAGTACAGCCATAAATCAGGGTATCGATTTGCTGCTGTAATAAAGGTTCTATGTACTGCCGTGCCACCTCAACTGTGTAGGGCTCGTGTACACGGTTTTGCTCGACTAACGGCACAAACTCTGGACACCCAACTTGCCAGACTTGTGCGTTCGCTTCAACTTCGGATATGGCACGCCGATAAGCATTGCTGGCGGCAGTTGCTGGGGTGGCAATCACCCCAATGCGACGCCCTTGCTGAACAGCTGCACGGGCTCCCGGTAGAATAAGCCCCAAAATTGGTAAATTAAACTCGCGTCGTAAGGTTTCTAGTGCTAGAGCATCACTTGTATTACAAGCCAGGACAACCATTTTTACGTCCTGTTGCACCATCCAGCTTAAGATCTCAAAACCGAACTGCACAATTTCATGACGCGACCTTGTCCCGTAGGGTACACGCGCTGTGTCAGCAAAGTAAAGAATCGATTCGTTAGGGAGTTGTCGGTAGAGTTCTCTCAAAACGGTGAGACCACCGACACCGCTGTCGAAAACACCGATGCGACGCTGCTGCGGTTCTTCCTTGGAAGGATAGACAGACGGTCTATACGTTTCCTCAGGGGGAAAGTCAGCTGTGTAGGAGTCACAGGAATTTTGCCCGTGAGGGTCACTGAGGTAGGGGGAGGGAAAGTTGGACACCGATGTTTATAGGAGAACGAGTTTAACTATTTTGTTGAATGTACTGGAGAATACCACGAGCGATCGCCTGTGCCATCTGGCTACGGTAAGCCGGGGTTGACAGTTTGGCAGCATCTTCTCTGCCCGTAACAAAACCAACTTCTACTAAAACCGATGGCATAGAAGTCTTTCTGATGACGTAAAACCTCGCCCGTCGGATACCCCGATCTTTAATATCCAGATTTTGCAAGATACTACTGTGGATGGTCTGGGCAAGACGCTGACCGTTGGAGTAATAGTACGTCTCTAAACCGCTAATATCAGGTCGGTTCGGGCCGATGGAATTGGCATGGATACTAACAAACAAGTCGGCATTCATGCGCTCAGCCATAACAACTCGTGGTGCCAGATCGACAAAATAATCAGATGTTCGCGTCATCACAGCTTGGATACCTTGTTGCTCCAATAGTGATGCCACCTGTTGAGCAATGGGCAGGATAACATCTACCTCCCGCAATCCCCCAAGGCCGAGCGCACCGGGGTCTTTGCCACCGTGTCCCGGATCGACCATGACAAGAATGCGCCCCTTAGGTACACGGGGAGACGCCACAGGCGGGTTGTTGCTCGCTGGGGGCGGGGCAGAAGTATTCCTGTCCGGCGGCGGCACGGGAATCGAACTGATGGGCGGCGTTACGGGTTGTGATGGATTCAATTGCAGCGCCAACAGTTGGTCATTGAGCTGATTGAGTTCTCCAATTCGGGTATCCGAACCGGGTTGCACCACAATCACAACGGTGTTTGAATCCTGCTGTCGAAGCAGTACCCGCGCCAGAGGACTCTTAGCATCGAGTTGAGGTCCCCGGACTCTTTGAGCCAATCGAGCTGAGGGGATCGTAATTCGATAAGCCTTGGCGATCGCGTCCCAAGTGCTAATCGCTCTTACCGGTTGGTCAGCCCGAATCAACAGCTGAGTCTGATTGTTAGCCAGTTCAACTGACTCAATTGTTGCCAATTTATCAGAATCAGATGTGGAAACGGGTCGATTGGGTATGTTCAACAACGGTGGCCTCTGAGAGGATTGATTCCTGGGAGGCGTATTTCCGGGCGGCTGACTGGGAGACGGTCCTATCCGCTGAGGCGTTGGCAATTGAACCGTCCACTCTCTTGGCGAGAGTCCTCGGAATTTCACCTCCTTGGGATCTAAGGTGTAACCGGGGGCTAATTCAATCACGATCCGAGTCGTTCGGTCATCAAGTTGCCCCACTCGAACTTCTCGAATCGCCCCTCTCACCTGCTGATTTGTGGTCGGGCGTCCCAGTTCAATCCCAGGCAGATCGATAACCACCCGCGTCGGATTGCTCATCAGTAGCGCCTTGGGCTGAACCCCACTGTCGGTGACAAATAGCAGCCGATTCTGACTGCTATCAAAACGCCACTGTAAAAGTTCACGCGCTTGGGCGGCAGATGAAAGAAGAAAAACTATCAAAAAGCTGGGAAGTAGTAGTAGCCAGCGAAATTTCACAATTATTGCTCCTCATTAAAGCGCGGTGCTGCATTGAATAGGCGGTTTGGTAATGAACCAGGCTCAAGGGAGTTGCGGGCGTGAAGACTTTATCTACGTTTCTTGCTGTTTGTCAAGACAACGCCTCAATGAATTCTGACTACACTTTTGTGCCAACTCTGACTCAAGCTTTTTTGCCGCACCCAATCATGCATACCAATGGGCATCTGTCTGCTCAAGACAGTCAACCTCAAGGGACGTAAACTAGCAAATTTAAGTTTCAGGAGAAATAGTATACACAGGTTTTCCCAAATCAAAAATAGAGTTGGGCGTGGGCGAAGAAGATGAATTTTGCCAAGATGGATGGATGAAAGTCAGCTTTCATGAATCTTTCTTGTACTCCTCGATCGCTTGAACATCCTCTGATGGCTCCTGTTTGTGACGCCTTTGTTCGACTGCCACGGATTCTGCGCTAGCACTGTCTAAAGCCGATATTCCTGAAGAGGTAGTCTCCAACTCTGGCTCCTGAAACACAAATCGCAGCAAAGGAGGGGCGACAAAGGTGGTCAAAATGACCATCATGATAATCGCGGCTTCCATCGCTGGCGATAGGACACCACTAGCCGAGCCTACACCTAAAAAAACCAACCCCACTTCCCCTCTAGGAATCATCCCAACGCCGATCGCTAGGCGGTTAATTCCAGGTTGACCGAATACAAACAGACCAGTAACTACCTTACCGAGAATTGCGACCCCAATCAGGAAAATCGCCAAAGTCAAGCCTTCCCGATTAGCCGGAATGGTTGGATTCAAAACGCCCAAGTCAGTTTTTGCCCCAACAACCACAAAGAAAATCGGGACTAGCATATCGGCAACAGGAATCACTTGTTCTTCCAATTCCCGGCGCTTATCGGTTTCTGCTAGAACAAGCCCCGCCGCAAAGGCTCCCAAAATCGCTTCTAATTGAATGACAGCGCCAATGTAGGACAAAATAAAGGCAAAAATCAGTGCCGTCAGTAATAGCTGACCGCGAGTTTTCATTTCATTGACTAAGGCAACGAAATAGGGACTTAAAAAACGACCTAACAAAATAGCCCCAACCAGGAAAACAGCGGCACTAATAATCAGATAGATGACGTTGCCGATCGCAATTTCCCCGGTTTTCGCTAGACTCGCGACAACTGCCAAAACGATAATTCCGAGTACGTCATCTAGAACTGCTGCACCAATGATAATTTGGCCTTCTGAAGAACTAAGACGACCAATTTCTGCTAAAACCTTGGCTGTAATTCCAATACTAGTAGCGGTCAAAGCTGCACCCGCAAAAATTGCAGGGACAGGGGCAATGTTAAATAAGTAAATTAAACCAGCCGTACCAGCCGCAAAGGGCACCACTACGCCAACAACGGCTACAACAGCGGCTTGAGGCCCAACGCGAATCAGTTCTTTTAGGTCAGATTCTAGTCCAATTTCAAACAACAGAATCACAACCCCTAATTCTGCCAAGATCGAGATGACTTCACTCTGGGCTTGGAATACTGAAACGGCTGCCTCTGGAGTCAAACCAGCAGTCGTTTGAAGGAAGCTCACCAGTAATGAGTTGTTCGCCTCTGCGCTGCTTTCTGGGAAGACTAACAGATGAAGAGCAGAGATTCCTACGACTACACCACCCACAAGTTCCCCTAATACGGGGGGTAAGTTCAGTCGAGCGCAAATCTCACCGCCCAGTTTGCTGGCAAAGTAAATCACGACCAAACTTAGCAGCACTCCTGCCAGTACCAGTGATTCGCTTGCTGATTCCTTGGGAGTTGCCTCTGCAATGAGCAGTGGGTAAGTCCCGAACGATGAAAGCAGCTTGAGCGGGTCGAAGAAACTCACCCAGGCAGTTAGATCAGCCATTCGTGGTAGTTGCGAAAAAATCATTCTTTCTACTCTACAAGTTTCTTAACGAAATCAAGCCTTTCTTTGGTTGATTCCACTTGGCTGTTCAATTAGGATACAAAAAGGTTACTCACCCGCGAGTTGAAGAATCCTCTGCCAATGTTGAATACAGACAGGGACGACAGAAAGCCGAGGCAGGCGGATGAGTTCAAAGTCAGTAAAGTTACCATCTTGCTTGATCTGTGCCAGAGTAACGGGCTGAGGTAGCGATCGCACGGCGCAAATGTCCACGACCACACGCCGGGGGTCATCCAGTACGGGGTCGGCATAGGGCAATGACATAATTTCAGCAATCCCCACGACCTGTCGCTCTTTGCCTGTATGGTAAATCAATGCTTTGTCCCCCAGTTGTAGGGTACGGAGATATTTGAGAGCCAAGGGATTTTTTACACCATCCCAAACACTGCGTCCCGCTGTCACTAAATCGGTGTAGGAATATTCCTGGGGTTCGGTTTTGAGTAGCCAGTAGGTCATTGGTTCGTTGAAGAAGTGACTCCTAGAAAATAGGTTGCAGGTGGGAATGTTTGTAGTTGACACTTAGACTTTTTTGTGCATATTTATTCAAGGCCGCTCCCCTAACGCGAACGTTGTCAACGTTCGCTGATGATGCCTAACGAAAAGAAGGCAACTGTAGCCTAGTTGCTAAAACTGTAACGACTGGAAATTTTGAAGCTCTATCGTGGCACAGTAGAAGCCAGCAACAGGTTCATGATAGAAAGTCATCCTGTTTTTCAAGCAATATCCCTTACCCTACGACAATCACGGAAGGCTAAAAACTCTATCGATCAGCAAGATTTAGCCTTGTATTAGATTAGGAGAATCATTGGTATGAATCAAACTTTTCTCTCTGGTTACCGCCCTCAGTCGGGTCAGCGGTTGCCTGCTGTTTCTTTACTAGTCGGACTCCTCACTCTCACGTTGACCAACCCAGTACTCGCACAGGAGAAACTGCTACGAACCCTTACTGTAACGGGTCGTGGCCTTGAAGCTATTCCTACCACAAAGACGCAAGTACAGCTGGGTGTTGAAATTCAGGGAAAAACAGCTACAGAGGTGCAGGAGGAAGTGGCACGCCGCTCATCGGCGGTTGTGGAGTTACTGCGATCGCGCCAAGTGGAAAAGTTAGAAACGACGGGCATCCGACTCAACCCAGTTTATCGTTCCGAAAACAACACGGCACCCCAGATCACCGGTTATTCAGGTACTAATACAGTTAGTTTTCGCGCCTCTACCGAGCAAGCCGGTAAACTGTTAGATGATGCCGTTCAAGTCGGTGCGACACGGATTGAGGGTGTGAGTTTTACGGCGTCTGATGAAGCGATCGCGTCAGCGCAAAAACAAGCCCTGCGGAAAGCAACACAGGATGCCCAAAGCCAAGCCGATGCTGTCTTGAGTACCCTCAACCTTACCCGTAAAGATATTGTTGGCATTCAAATCAATGGTGCGACCCCACCCTCACCGATGCCCGTTTTCACGGGAAAGGACGTATTAGAGAGTAGATTAGCTACCTCACCGATCATTGGCGGTGAGCAAGAGGTGCAGGCTTCTGTAACGCTACAAATCAGCTACTAGTTCTGAGATTACGGGCTAGCCGGGAAGAAAGTTCTACCTCAGGAGGGTGTCGTTCAATCCCTAGTATGAGCTATAGTTAAGCCTGCACCTCTACAATTCAAAGCGATTAAAATTCTGTATCGTTGTAAGACTCAACAGTGCCGGTGTCATTCTCCCGCTTGGAACCCAATAGTTCAAGTCGATCAACTTGAATAATTGGGGTTGAACGCTCCACTCCTGTCGTGCGATCGCTCCAGTGATCAATCTTCAGAGAGCCTTGAACCCCGATTAACTTCCCCTTACGTACATAATTTGCTGCTACTTCCGCCGTCTTCCCCCATAGCTCTAGAGTGAACCAGTCTGGCTGATCGCTGTTACGGCTGCGTCGATCCACTGCCAGGGTTAGTTTACACTTCACCTTGCCAGACTCGAAATACTTCACCTCTGGGTCTCCACCCACACGACCAACTAAATTGACAACATTCAGACTCATATTTTTTAGTACATTAGTACTGACATAGCAAATCTAATTTAGCAAATTTAGAACAATAACTAAACTCTTGGCAGCTTTACCAAATCTTTAAAAAAGGAACGAATATACTGAATTTCACTTTCTCCGGATGAGGTATGGCCTTACCTGAATGATAGTTTCAGCTTGATTGTTGATGATTTCTGATAATGAATTGCTTTACCTCACTAGACTCAGCTCAAGAAACGTAATAGAATCCACATCGGTTACGGTTCAGTTACATTTCGGTCGTATACAGCAGCATTTGACTTTGGGGGCGTAGAAACGAGTGGGTTTTTTCAGTCGCTTTTCCCTATCACGGGACATGGGTATAGACCTGGGTACTGCTAATACTTTAGTATACGTATCTGGAAAAGGCATTGTTCTTCAAGAGCCTTCGGTCGTCGCAATGGATCAGGACTTAAAAGTTCCGCTAGCCGTGGGTGAGGATGCAAAAAAGATGTTGGGCAGAACCCCAGGTAATGTGGTTGCCCTGCGTCCTCTCCGCGATGGTGTGATTGCCGACTTTGATACTGCTGAATTAATGCTTAAGCATTTTATCCGGCGGGTTCATGAAGGCAGAACTTTGGTTTCACCTCGGATTGTCATTGGCATTCCCAGTGGTGTGACAGGCGTCGAACGACGGGCGGTAATGGAAGCCGCGTCTCAGGCGGGCGCAAGAGATGTTTACTTAATAGATGAGCCTGTGGCAGCAGCGATTGGCGCTGGGCTACCTGTAGCCGAGCCAACAGGCA
The DNA here is from genome assembly GCF_036703385.1 of Allocoleopsis sp. NCBI lineage: Bacteria > Bacillati > Cyanobacteriota > Cyanophyceae > Coleofasciculales > Coleofasciculaceae > Allocoleopsis > Allocoleopsis sp. The sequence goes on from NZ_DATNPA010000700.1 coordinate 15,240, forward strand.
ACATGATTATTGATATCGGTGGTGGCACGACTGAAGTAGCCGTGCTCAGTTTGCAAGGGACGGTTCTCAGCGAATCCGTGCGGGTTGCTGGAGATGAGCTGAGTGACTCGATTACCCAGTACATGAAAAAGGTTCATAACCTGGTAATTGGTGAGCGTACCGCTGAAGAAATCAAAATTCAGATCGGCTCAGCTTACCCGACACATCACGATGATGATGCGCACTTAGAGGTACGGGGTTTGCACCTGCTTTCTGGGTTGCCACGAACCGTTACCATCAAAGGGCCGGAAATCCGCGAAAGTATGTCAGAACCGCTTTCAGTCATTGTTGATGCGGTTAAGCGTACACTAGAGCGGACGCCTCCCGAACTAGCCGCTGACATCATTGATCGAGGCATCATGCTGGCGGGTGGTGGCGCTTTGTTAAAAGGTTTGGATACTCTCATCAGTCATGAAACCGGAATTGTGACCCATGTGGCAGCCGATCCACTCAGCTGCGTAGTTTTAGGAACCGGTCGAGTTCTGGAGAATTTCAAACAGTTAGAGCGGGTATTCAGTGGACGTTCCCGCCATATGTAAGAATCGGCAAGCGAATATTCGTTTTGAGAAGTCCTGTTCTTAACTACACCATCCCTATACCTGCAACCCTGGAAGATACACGCCAGCCGAAAGCTGAGCGTTGCTAGAGAACTATGTTTATAATGCGTCGTTGGTGGGACCGGCATGGGGTAGCCATTGTGCTGGGAGGACTAACATTGAGTGCTGCCTGGTTGGTTCGCCAGACCCAGGGGGCAGCAATCTTTGAAACTTACCAGTTGATGACTCGCCCCTTTCAAGTCGGTCCAACAAAAGAGGAGCGCCTTACTGATGCGCGAGTCATGGAATTGGAAGAGCGCTTAGTCGAACTTCAAAGGCAGAACCAGAAGCTCAAAGAGCTGTTAGATTATTCTAAACCTCAGACAAAACGAGGAATTGTTGCTCCAATTGTGGGGCGTAGCGCTGATCACTGGTGGCAACAAGTGACCTTAGGTCGCGGGAGCAGTGAAGGGATTAAGGTTGGCGACATCGTGATGGCACCTGGCGGTTTAGTGGGTCGCATTTCTAGTGTGACACCCAATAGCAGTCGTGTCTTGCTCATCAGCGACGCCACCAGTCGGGTGGGGGCTGTGCTTAGCCGCAGTCGCAGCATGGGTTTCATCCGAGGACAAGGCTCTAATCGTGCAGTGCTACAGTTTTTTGACAAAGTGCCAGATGTCAAACGTGGTGATGTTGTGTCAACCTCGCCAGTGAGTCAACTATTCCCGCCCGGTTTGCCCTTGGGGCGCGTGGAGTCTGTCAACCTGGACAAAAGTCCAGCTCCTGAAGCGGTCATTGAGCTGACTGCACCCGTTAGTTACCTGGAATGGGTCATTGTTTATCCTGAAGGAACCACTTTTACTCAGTAGTTTCCTGGCCTAATGACCTATCGCTAATCCCTCATGACCCATGCGAATGACCAATGAACAACATTTCTCAGTTTTCCCCCTGGGCTCGCCAAATTCTTAATTGGATAGTGACTGTTGGCTCGGTGATGCTCTGTTTGCTTGTATTACCGACACGTTTACCGGGGATGGAATTACTGGAAATTGCGCCCAACTGGTTGTTAATTTGGGTAGTTGCCTGGAGCCTCAAGCGTACAGTTTTACAGGGAGCATTAGCAGGGCTAGTGCTAGGGTTGATTCAAGATGGCATGACTTCCCCTGATCCAACTCACGTCCTTAGCCTTGTCTTAGTCGGAATGTTAACGGCTCGGATTCAGAAGCAGCGTTATATTCAGGAAGATTTTATTTCTGTAGCGTTAATTGTGTTTGGTATGGCGGTTGTTGGCGAGACGGTGACCGCAATTCAGTATAGTTTTATGGGCGATCGCAATTTGGCAGAAATCTGGACTGATCACCAGCGCATTGCTCTTTCTTCTGCAATTCTTAGTAGCCTTTGGGCACCAGTCCTTTATTATCCGCTCAATCGCTGGTGGGAGCACATCAATGTCATTGAGCCATCATGAAGAATGAAGTATGACAATCAACTCTTCAATCCCTTTTTGTTTTCATCCTTCAGGCTTCAAACTTCAGACTTTCTAAGATGTAATGGGCAGCAGCCAGGAGATCGTTGTGAATACGAGTCGGCTGAAATTGCTTGAGGTACATACGAGAGCGAATGCCGCAAGTGAGAGCGATGGTAGGAATTGAGAGAGCTTGTCCAGCTAAGAGGTCAGCTTCTGTATCGCCGATCATCCAGCTAGCGGTTGAACGTTCCGCGATCGCAGATTGTTCGGCAAGCGCTTTGGCTAACAGTTGTGTTTTGCCTTCCGCATAATTGTGGTAAGCCGCATCGCAGTCATCGGTTCCATAAATACCACTAAACAGACGAGTTAAGCCATAGTTTCTTAAAATCTGCGTAGCTTGTTCCTGACAGCGCAACGTCACTAACACTAGACGAACCCCCTGAGAATGCAGCAATGCCAGCGCCCAACTTACCCCTGGTTGGAGCCGATCTAGGTTTAACAAAGCAGGCTGATTCACAATCTCGATTACGCGCTTCAAGAAGAGATCGATTTGCTCGGCTTGTAAACCTGATCGCATTGCAATTTCTATATCTGGGACACGATCCTGCTTCATTTGCCAGAACTGCTGTTTCTCGAGCGTCTGAATGGGCAAGGTTACCCCTTGATGCTGGTAAAACGCCTGAGTATCCTCTAGGGCCAACTGATAAGTGGCGTAGTAGCGATTGGACACATCAACGATAGGCCCATCAAAGTCGCAGAAAACAGTCAGCTTTTGCGATCGGGAAGGATAGTTTCGACGTGGGTAGTATTCGGGTGGTTGCAAGTCTGAGATAGCAACGCCGCTCATAAATCTTTATCTTTCTTGGCTCTTTTGAAATGCTTCTTTACACCTTAGCAGTTTCAACACGAAGTTTAATGCAGCTTATTAAAGATTTTCTATTAAATGCACCTATCTGACATAGAAGGTTGACTGAATTAGGGACTCTAGCTTTTCAATCGAGGGGGGAAGAGGCGGGGAGAAGAGGTATCGGTAGATAGTTGGTTCAATATTCTGGGATGAAGGTTGAGGCACCCACTCTCCCCATCTTTTCTACCAAGGAATAAAATTAATAGTTCTGTAATGAGATGATTTCTCAATGACCATCTTAGGATTAGGGATACAACAACGAGGTAGCCAGCCATGAGCTACTGCATCAATCCCAAGTGCCCTCAGCCCAATGATCCAGCCAATATCAACAATCGTGTCTGTCGCCATTGTGGCTCCGAGTTGTTACTACAAGGGCGCTATCAGGTCATGCGCCTGCTGAGTGACAGCAGCGGTTTTGGCAAGGTTTACGAAGCCTACAGCGGAGCAATCCCAAAACTCCTAAAAGTCCTCAAACAAAAACATAACGATAAGCCCAGAATCATCGAGCTATTCCAACAAGAAGCGGCTGTCTTGAGCCAGCTGAACCATCCTGGCACCCCCAGAGTTGAGCCAGATGGGTACTTTCAGTTTTTTCCGAACAATAGCACTGAGCCAGTCCATTGCATCATCATGGAGAAAATTGATGGGCTGAACTTAAAGCAATGGATGAGGCAGCAAGGTAATCACCCCATTTCCGAAAAGCAAGCGTTTAACTGGTTAAAACAGCTGGCAGAAATTTTGCATCTCGTTCATCAAAAGAACTATTTTCATCGAGATATTAAACCAGAAAATATAATGATTCGCTCCAATGGTCAATTGGTATTAATTGACTTTGGTACGGCTAGAGAGTTGACCTTTACTTACCTAGCGGATGTTGGTGGAGCCGGGAGTGTAACTAAGATTAGTTCGGCGGGTTATACGCCCCCGGAACAAGAAAAGGGTCATGCCGTACCCCAATCTGATTTCTATGCTTTAGGGCGTACTTTTGTCTATTTACTCACGGGGAAGCAGGCAACCGATTCAGCGATCTATGAACCTTTAACAGATACTTGTCATTGGCGTAAATTGGCTCTGGATATTTCTGAACCGTTTGCCAATTTAATCGATAAGCTTATGGCTCCTACAGCCGCCAAGCGGCATAAAAATACTCAGGAAATTTTAGATGAGATTGCCAGTATTTCTAAGATTAGCCAAGGAATCACTCAGCCCCAATTAGTAACCCACTTAGAGGAATATCCATCAATTCCATCCGCTCAAGATATCTTTGTTGCCGAACGAAAACCCAAAGCTCTCAAAAAAAGGTGGCTGATTGGAGGGGTTGCCGCTCTAGCTTTGATGTTAGGAGGATATGGGAGTTGGCAGCTTTACCAAAACCATCTTCGTACACCTAGCTTACTCGTTCATACGATTATTGATGACGCTAGCTATGTTAATTACCTAGCCATTAGTGCTGATGGGAAGAGTTTACTGAGTAGTAGTGCCGATAAAAAGATTAAAATTTGGAAT
>NZ_DATNPA010000701.1:0-7764 GCF_036703385.1 Allocoleopsis sp.
AAAGTCTCCTGTAATCAGGATGAATATACTGTTGTTGTGACTTTTTGCCAGACTTCACCTTACCAGGATTTACCAGCAAAATTACAGGAGGTAAAGGTGGAACGTTCTGGAACAATGACTAAGAAAAGATATAAATATAACATTAAAACATAAAATTATTTTCTTGGATTGGTGAGAACTAAAATGTTTTGGGTGGGATAGGTTCATCTGTAATTTTTGGGTTGGAACAAGAATAATCGATTGCAGCTTGGTAATACCTGGAATCAGAGAAGGTGAACACAATATAATCTTTGATATGCCATGCTGAGAAAATACTAAAATATGAACCCAGTTGAGCCAAGACGCGATGAATTTACTCCAAAGCATCCAGTAAATGAGGAACAAGAGACTCAGATTGAGGACAACTTAGAAGAGGAAGAGGACATCATTCCTTCCAGATTCTCTGGCTCAGTGATTCCAAAAGATTTTGATGTTGATGGCCTAGTTAAACGTCTGAGAAACGGTGACATATATATTCCATCTTTCCAGCGTACCTATGTATGGAAACCCAAACAAGCTTCGCGTTTCATCGAGTCTCTGTTACTGGGTTTACCAGTCCCAGGTATCTTTTTAGCAAAAGAGCGGGAAACAAACAAGTTATTAGTGATCGATGGACAGCAAAGATTACTGAGTCTCTTGTATTTCTATGAAGGCAAATTTCCCAGCAGTCGGCGAGCGTTTTCTTTGAAAGGGGTTCATCCCGACTTTGAGGGTGCTACATATAAATCACTATCTGATGCAGATAGACGCCAGTTAGATAACTCCAGTTTATCTTCAACCGTCGTCGAACAAAATCATTCTGATGCTGACGATAGTAGCATATATCACATCTTTGAAAGGCTAAATACAGGGGGGACTTTACTAAAGCCGCAAGAAATTCGCGCAGCTATTTATCATGGTGAACTTAACGATCTGATCGATAGCCTGAACGACAACGAGTCTTGGCGTTCCATATTTGGTAGAACAGATAAGAATAAAAGAGACCAAGAACTTATTCTTCGATTCCTAGCGCTTTACTTCGGCGGTTATAGTTACAAGGATTCTATGAAGGAATTCCTCAATAACTACATGAGCAAAAACAGACACCTGAAAATCCAGTCAGCAGACCAAGTTAAACAAGCCTTTATACCTACGATTGAAGTCATATATGAATGCCTCGGCAGTAGAGCCTTCAAACCCAAAACTGCACTGAATGCTGCTATCTTTGATGCTGTCATGGTTGGCTTAGCACGCAGGCTAGAAAAAGGTTCGATTAAAAACCTAGAGCAATTGCGATTCTGGTATCAAGTTCTATTGAATGAGAAAAACTTTATTGCTGCATCTACAGTCCGTACCTCTAATGAAGGGAATGTAAGACTGAGGCTCCAACTGACAACTGATGCTTTTGTTGATTTAGAATAAGATGCTTCAAATTTAATCAACCTCAAGTGAGTATATCTCCACTAACTACAAAAAATGCGCTCGTTCCCTTACGACTGACCTACTCCTCAGAGCGATCGCCCCGAATCAACGATTGAAACTCCTGCACTGCATCGTACTGATCGGGATATCCAAGATAACGCAGCAACAAAGCTAAATCTAAATCAGGAAAAAAAGTACTCCGAGAAACCTCTTCATACTCTCCGTCTTTCAAGTGGAAAACCCTTAATTGGTTAGACTTCCAGAACCAAATTTCAGGAACATTCATAGGCTTGAATAGCTCTCGTCTGTTGATAGTCCCACTAGTGACGATGATTTCAATGACAATATCAGGAACTTCTTTCTTACTGCCAATACTGTAAGACTCATCGGGTGTACCAGAGGCATACCCAGGTGCTTCTAGAGTGAATCCACCACGTCCGTAAAATCGGATGCCCTTTTCTCTCATATAGGCTTCTAACAAGTAACTGAGAGTTCTCTTTACTTCCTCATGCTCTTCACCAATTGGTGACATAATTTCTAACACCCCTGACAAATAGGACAGCCTAACATCTCGGTTGTCCTCTAGCTGTGCTTCTATAGCTTTGAACTTCTCCCAGCTAATACCATAGAGAGTCACCAGTTTTTCCTCTGTTGGCTGATCGGCTGGTTTGTCTAAAAGTTGGGGATTCATTGGCTTGACACTCCGCTCATATCCTGATTATCCTACCAACGCCGCCAAGGGAGTTCCATCTCTTCATCTCGCCCCTGCCAAATGCCTAACTCAACACCCATCGGTGCGATCGCATAGTAACCTTGCTGATTCACACTCATTAATTCATATGCACAAAGATAGATTTTTTGGCCTAATTATTACTCCTGATAAAGCAAATTCTCGCCTTTTAATCGAGGAGTTTGGAACATCCTGAGCCATCGCATCGTCATTGATTCTGGGAAATGCGCTTATCCCAGCATAAAAACTCATGCATATATGCAAGTTCTTTGCTAAAGTGCCTTAAGAAAAGCGGTTGATTAGAAAAGTTTCGATGCTTCCAGTGCAAGGCTGCTACAAAAACGATAACTTTGACAATTTTTCTGACTTTGCGAACCTTATTCAATTCAATGCTCACGACCTTTCTTCATCTCTTCTATTCGAGAAAAGCTACAATTTTTGCCTGATTAAGTTTTGCCATGCCTGAAGTTTAGATTACTTATCTCCCATTAAGTTCATGGGTCTATATTTTTTCGCCCTAGTATAAGGATGATTTTTATGCACAAAAAGCATTTATTTCAGCTATTTAATTACTCTATATTTTTGTGATTAACAACTATCTATCGGCATAATCGTTGATTGAGTTTTGAGGGTGCTTCAACAATATATCTTTTCATTCTTAGGTTTGGATTAATAGGGAGTACTCTCGAAAATGCTGAAAACTCAAACAAAATCTATCAATATCCTGCCAATTTTAGCGATTTTTGGAATAGGCTTAATTCTAGCCATTCCCATACTGTTGAATGGAACTATAAATGCTAATGATTTTCCACTGCACTTAAGGTGGTCTAAAGAATTCTCAGCGCAATTTTGGGCGGGAGATTTCTATCCCAGATGGCTGATGAAAATGAATGCTGGTTTAGGAAGCCCTATCTTTTTCTTTTATCCTCCCATACCCTATTACTTCACAAGTTTTTTTAAACCTTTATTTACTAATGATGTAGAGGGCTGGTATCCACTTGCCTTATCTACTTTAGCCGCTCTTGTTACCTCTGGATGGACGGCTTATCTTTGGCTCAGAACGATTAGCGATCGCAAGTCAGCGCTAATTGCTTCAATTCTTTATATGGTATTGCCCTACCATCTAGGAGTCGATCTTTATAATCGTTTTGATTTTACAGAATATTGGGCGTTTGTCTGGATGCCCTTAATTCTGTACTTTAGCAACAAAATCATTGATGGTCATAAAAGCAATATTATTGGTTTGGCTGTGAGTTATGCTTTGCTAGCGATGACTCATCCATCAACTTTCTTAATTTTTTCACTTTTCCTAATTTTCTATATCTTATTCATTACCGTTAAGCGACAAAGAAAAAAAGCTGTACTCCGTTTACTTTTAGCCTTGATACTGGGTATTGGATTATCGGCTATCTATTGGTTACCAGCCTTAGCGATGCAAAACGATGTCGATCTGGATTTCATGAGCCGAGGACACTTATCTTATGCCATTGATTTTTTATTTATACAAACATTTCCTTCTAGAGAATTCCTGTGGGAATATCTAGAAATTATCAGCCTGCTTACGGTGGGATTAATCTGGTGCGCTTTTATTAGTACTCGTACTTCATCAGTCGCAAATTTCAGGCGTGAGGCAAATTTTTGGAGTGCTGCGGCGATACTAGCTATCTTCATGACGCTGCCTTTGAGCAGACCAATATGGGAAGTTTTATTGCCCCTGCAAAAGATACAATTTCCTTGGCGTTTTTCTACTATTTTGACTGTAGCGATTACCGCACTTTTAGCTTTAGAGATGTCTCAACACTCTATAAGAATTGGGACAAAAAAAAAGTTTTATATTGGATTTTTGCTAGGCGCTGGATTTCTGATAGGCTTAATTATGGCGGTGCCAAACAAAACTTTTACTTGGTATTTAAGTAGCGTTATAATAGTAGCAATCGCAGCAATTTTAATTTATGGCATTTCTTCGATAAGGATTTTGGGAAGCCAAGTAAAGTCAAAATATATTATTATTGGAGTTCTGCTAACAGCCTCTCTGCTCTCATCTCAAGTTTTCTTAATAAAAGGGGGTCTTTACAAAGCGGATGACCCTCAAAATAGCTACCAGCAAATGCAAAAATTATACAAGGAAATCAATAAGGAGACTCCTGAGTACCGACCCAAAGACGTATCACCGAAAAATTTTGAGGCAGATGCTCTTGTAAAATTGTCTCAGCATCAACCGAATGCAGCAGTAACGACAGGACAGGGTAGCCTCACAATTCAGCAATGGGAGCCGAGGAAGATTGTCTTAAAAACGAGTGGGACAACTGACCTTTTACTGACTCTAAAACAGTTCTACTACCCAGGATGGACAGCAAAAATTCAGGAAAAATCCTATCCTCTGACTGTACATCCTTCAACGCCCGAAGGTCTAATTCGCGTAGGGATGATACCCAGCGGCAACCATGAGGTTATAGTGACATTGAATACAAGAGTAGAGGAACGTATTGGACAAATAACGAGCGCTGTTTCTGCCATTATTGCTTTAGTCTTACTAGTCTGGTTTTATCGAAGCGAGCAGGATATAGCAATTCAATAGACCTCTTGCAGAAATCCTGAAATGCCCCCTAAATACCCCTTTAGATCCCCCTCCCGTCCCCCTTAAAAAGGGGGAAGCTCTTAGGTTGCTACGCTTTGGATATCACGGGGGACTTTGAATTCAGGTTCCCCCTAAAATGGGGGGCTAGGGGGCAAAAATCTACTTTTGCAAGAGGTCTAATAAAACAGACGTGTTACCTACAAGGCCGAACCAATACAATTAGGATACTTTCATCCAAAATTTAATTAAGGAATTTCCCCAAATTTCACATCGAGAAGCGCATAATTGTCCCAACCCGGTGCATCAAAATGCCACCATTCTGTCGCCAGGGGTATAAACCCGTATTTTTTCATCGCATTCTCAAGCAACTTGCTATTTTTCTTCGCTTGAGCGCTGGCACCACTGTAATTTCTGTGTGCTCGTTCTGTAAAATCATCAAAGGATGTTGGCATCTCTAGCTCTTTACCATTGCGGTCAACCAATGTTATATCGACGGCAGCTCCGCGATTATGCCGAGAACCTTGTGCTGGATTTGCCACATAGCGAGAATCAGGTTTGACTTTCCACATTAACTTTTGCACGGAGAGTGGCCTGTAACAGTCATAAACTTTCAGCCCCAATCCTTGTTTTTCCAAATCTTGTTGAACTTGTGAAAGCCTTCTTGCCGCTGCACCTCTGAGTACACAGCGTGCTGCTGAGTACAATTTTTGTTTTAAAAAATTATTCGTCGTTGCATAGCGGATGTCGAGAGCAATCTTAGGATTAACAGAGCGAATATCAATGAGTCGTGCATCATAAGGGAGAGAAGATGAAGCAATCTGCTGAGGTGAAGTGCTAAGAGGTAGAGATAGCTCTGATTCAGTTGAATTATTTGTTTGAGTACCTGTAGTTATGGAAGTGGTAGTCGTTGCAAGGGGTAGAGCCTCAGACTTCTGATTCACCCCAACTAAAGCGAATGAGGCGCTAGCTAAGAATGCCGTAAGGCTGATTGCCATCCATCTTGCCCAGTTACTCAGCATCATGATCTGTTTTCAAGGGTTTCGGTGTTTTATGGTTTTGCTATTTTATTGGTAAAGAGGTAAGGGTTTACTCAATGACTGATCAAATTTAAGACTGCATAACAGTAAACGCCCAATAGGAAAGCCAGCCACTTCCCAGCAGCATCAACGGAACCAATAGCGCCGCCGCTTTCTCTGATAAATTGGCAATCTGAGTACAACCACTGTAAAGTATCAGAATCGTATAGCAAGTAGCAAATACAGTTAGCACTAACATAATCTGGCTACCCAAAAGAGGAGAGACACCACTGGCAAGTGCCAGAACGCCTACTGGCAAAAGGGAAGCACCTGCAAGAAACACATCACCAGCCAAACTACCGCGACAACGATTGATTAAACGGGCAATTCCCAGGATTAGTGTAAGCGTTACAAAGGGTACCCAGCCAACCAGAAATAACTCGAACAGGGTAGAGTTAGTTGTAAACTGATCGCGCCATCCGAGATAGGTTCCACTGACAAAGCAGAAATTAGCGATCGCCCCAAACACTATTCCCACTGCCATAACCCGTGGCTTTTCCAGATACAGCATCCCTGGACGTATTCCCCCAGCCGGATTCAGTGCTAGAGATAGGAAGGCTTTGAGCGCATCATCCAAAACGATTTTTACCCACCTTATGGGGTTCCTCTTAGAGGATGTTTTCAGTTTTACCGTTGTTCCGGTTATCGACCTCAGGGTGTCCTGTGCCAGCTTGTAGCCATTCCTATCCCCTTGCTCGTGAAAAAGTTGTGCGGCTTTTTGCAAATCCTCAGCCGCATTAGCCAATTCCTTGAGATCGTTGTTGGCTAAACCTCGATGGTAGTAGGCTTGAGCAAAATCGGGTTCTTTTGCGATCGCCTGAGTATACCCTTCAATCGCTGCCTGAGTATATCCCAATCTATAACGCGCTCTGCCCTGGTAATAGTAAGCTCCAGACGAGTTAGGATTTATGCGGAGTGCCTGACTACAATCTTTGAGTGCCCCTCGTGCATTTCCCATTTTGTAGAGTGCGGCACCCCGCTTGATGTAAGCTTCGACAAAGTGAGGATTCAGTTCAATGGCCTTGGTATAATCCTCAACTGCTCCTTGATAATCTTTCTCCAGAGCTTTGGCTACAGCTCGAACATAGTAGTCTTGATGACTCTTCCCTGGCTTTGGAAACTCTCTTGATATAGGGTCTAATCTTTGGTCGTACTGAGTTCGCTGCACTGAGTCAGAAAGGACTTCGTAAGCTTCGCAAATTTCCTTGAATCTTTCTTCTGCTGCCGGATTCCCTGGATGCAAATCAGGGTGATGTTTGCGAGCCAGTCGGCGATAAGCGTCTTTAATTTCTTCTACGGTAGCGTTTCTTTTAACTTGCAAAATTTCGTAGTAGTCGCGAGAGTCCTGCATGTGACTTAGATAAGGGGTCGCTTTACCGATCATAGGCAATTCATCCTACGTCCTGAGAAGGCGTGGGATGAATTGCAGCTCCTAACTCTCATCTCCGGCTTTAGGTGGTGTGAGGTTTTGATAGGGGTTGAAAGCTGGCAAGTGGAAAGCTAGCAGATTGACAATTTTATCAATTCATGCATTAAAATCTTCAAGCTTGTTATTGATTCGTAGGTTTGTCTTGAATTTCCTCTTTGGAGTTGGGTGAAAGTTTGCCTGATGAGTTGGAGTCAGATGGCGGTTTTGGGGGTAAGGGGGCTTCAGGTGGAGCTGTTGGGTTTTTGTTAGCTTCGGCGTCGGCTGCGGCTTTTTGTTTCTGGGCTTCCTCAATGAGTTGTTTCACCTTGTCTTGCCAATAGCGTTGTTCCAAAAACTTCGGATCGACCGTAGCCCTTACGACCTTATCCCAACGGCCTTCATCGAGTGCTTGTTTCAGCTCATTGTATTTTGCTTCAGCTGCCGCCCAGTCTTCCTGCCATTTCTTAATTTTTGCCTGAGCTTCTTCGTAAGCCTGACTTCCGGGGAGAATTTTTTTAGCATCTGCGATCGC
>NZ_DATNPA010000702.1:0-4191 GCF_036703385.1 Allocoleopsis sp.
TAACTGGGCTGCCAATCTATAAAGCTGCTGAGACTGCTAAAATTCAGAGAATTTGGGTATTTCTCATTGCAGCAAAGCAACCAGAAGCAGAGGAGGCTGTTGAACAAGCTCTTTTGCAGTCAAGGCACAATCAGAGAGCAGAAGAGACTCAATATGAGCCTTCAGTTCCTAAAAAAGACTTCTTAGAATTTGTTAATGATGAAAATTCTGACCTTACTTTAATTTTTGGACTTGGCAAAACCTCTGCTAAACGGATTGCGGATAATCGCCCTTACACGTCTCTGGAGGATATGCAGAAGAAGCTTGGTTCTAAGGCACCTTTGAAGAAGTGGCTAAAAGCATATCAGCAGAATGACAATCTAAAGTAATAGGGGCGGGCAAGATGCCCACCCCACAAGACAAGTTCAATCTAATCTAATGAAAGAGCCTAAACTGAAAATTAGCCAGAGAAACTTGCCTCATTGGGAGTTGGATGGCTCAGTTTATTTTCTTACTTTTAATACTTGGGAAAAGTTAGAACTAACTCCAGAAGCTAAACAAGTTGTTTTTAGTGCGTGTCAGTTCTTTAATAAACAGAGGTATCAAATTTTTGTATTGGTTGTAATGCCCGACCATGTGCATATGCTCATTCAGCCTTGGCTCAAGTCTGAAAATGAGTTTTGGTCACTCAGCAGCATTATGCATAGCATCAAAAGTTATAGTGCTAAACAAGTTCCTAAGGTGATGAAACATATCGGTACAGTTTGGCAAAGTGAGCGATATGACCGAATTAACAGGAATGAACAGGAGTTTCAAGATACTTTTGAGTATATCAGGCAAAATCCTGTCAAAGCAGGCTTATCAGCTACTCCCGAGGAATATCCTTTTTTGTGGCAAGAATCTAAATCAAATCAATCTTTTTAAGACTTCAATAATTTCTCTTTGGGGGTGACTCTCTTGTGGGGTGGGCATCTTTCTTGTGGGGTGGGCATCTTGCCCGCCCTTAGTGAGTCTACTCCTGCGTCCGTGCCAGCTTGTAGATAGCAGTATAGTCTATCATTGCCATTCCCGGAGATCGGGCATAGTGCCTTACCGTACTGTAGACTAGCCCAGAGCGGTCAGATACTTCATTGAGAGTCCATCCTTTTGGAAACACAAAACTTTGAGTCAGAGCGATCGCATTTCATTGGATAATATCTCTCAATCATCCCTAAAATCAGGAGCTACTCATGGAAGCGTCTCTAATTCTATCAATTCTGGCAATAGCCGGAGTAGGCTTAACCTACTGGTTCCTGCAACAAAAGATAGAGAAGCAGAAGCAACGGTTTCGCAAAAGATTGGAAGAATTAGAGGATAGACAGGAATCTCGAATCCTGGAAGTCATGGAGTCTGCGCAAGTCAACTATCAAGTTCAGTTAAAGCAGGCGACGGAGGAATTACAACAACAATTTGAGGCTCGCCTACAAGAAACTCTCAAGTCTTTGCCAGAAAATTCACCAACTCAGCTAAGCCAGAATACAGAGGAATTAAAACAAGAATACGAGGCTCAACAACCAGAAGCAATTCAGCCTTTGGAAGAACGCGATAACGATCAAATTCAACAGATCACTCCGCTATTCGATAAAGCCACCGAGGATAGTATCATTGAGTCGGAAGCGAATTCTGAACTACAACAAAAAGTGATAGAACCCTTGCGTTCAGAAGTTCAACCAACGCCCTTAGAAATCACTTCGCTCAGTACTTCTTCAGCCAATTCTGAACTAGAACAAGAGATTCGAGATCCTTGGAGTGAGGGCAATGAGGAAACGCAACCAGAACCCCTAAAAAACTCTTTTGTTAGTACTTCAGAAGCGGTTGCTGAGCAAGAACAAGAGATTGTGGCTCCCTGGAGTGAGGAAATACAACCAACGTTGGTAGAAAACTCTTTTGTCAGTCTTTTAGAAACCAATCCTGAACTAGAGGAGGAGATTAGAGCGCAGTCAAATCAGGAAATTGAACAGGAAATTCAACAAGCGATTAAAGAAATCATTTCTGTAATTACTTACCCAGCTGATTCTAATGTTACTGCTCCAAGCCTCAATGATACTGCCAATAGAAGAGCGCAAGGCGTAGCTGAAAAAATAATAGCAATGGGGCAGTCTCGTCAAGTTGCCTATATTCCCAAATTAACGGAGTACATTCATCATCCCAATACTCGCATTCGAGGGCTAGTTGTATCAGCGTTAGGCACCATTGCTGCTTCTCAACCCCAGAAAGCAGAAGTTCAACGAGTAATTCCTCTCTTAGGAAAACTAAGCCGATCTTCTGAACCATCTGTGCGTCAATCAGCGGTTGAAGCTCTAGCCAATATCAAGTCGGAGGCCGTGATACCCTTTCTTAAACTAGCATTACGCGATTCAGATCGTAATGTGGTTAAAGCAGCCAGCTTTGCACTCAGTAAATTTAAGTTTTATCCGATGAGTCAGGGCACTAAAATTTCTAAAGTTTCTTCAAAAGCACTCAAGCGTTAGATTGCCTCAAACCTTTGTAATGCTGAGTTTGTAAAAGGTCGTTGTTGAACTTATTGGGGTGCATTTCATTCCTTTACTAAAATAAGTAGAGGGAGCAAGATGCTCCCCTATTTAATCGATGGACTAAGGGTGATATTAATCTAGAAAGCTAATAATTAAAACAGTAACTACAGTCGAAATAGAAACGCTACAAAATCCCCCAATAGCAGCACTTTGCCAGCTAGAGCCAAAACCAAGGATAAAGTGGGATATTGCCCCTCCTGTACCCCCAACAATAATACCAAGTACGATACCTAAAATAATTGAAACAGCTAGGCTTTCTTGATTTTTTAAGGATTGCTTTTTACGGAAACTATTAGCCTGCTTTTTACTATTTATTAGTGTATCAATTTGTTCTTTTTTGTGTTGTCTTTTTTCTTCCTGTTGTCTCTCTGGAGTGTAACAAATTTTGTGGGCATAGAGAGTTTCTGTAACCCAACCCTCTAGAAATTGACGAGGTACTTCTTTTATAGCGACTTCTAATCTGGTGTTCAACGGGAAATCACAATAACAGCAAGGTGCAAACGAAGGTTTTTCTAACCTTGTCAAAATATGATGCCCGCAATTAGGACAGTTGACAGAACTGCTTGTATCAAATTCAATAGCGTGTTTGCAGACCGGGCAACTCGTTTTTGACCTTCCAATCCTGACCTGACTAACTAGCTTATAACAAGAGTGATGGAAAAATCGAACGATATCTGGCTGGTTACTTCTTTCATAGTCTCTGACCAGTTTAAGCGCTTCTGATCGTTTGAAAAATTTACAACAAACTGTACATTTGACCCCAAACGGATACTTAGTTGAGCAACGCGGACATTGAGCAGCTTGAGAACTAACGGTTCCGCCACATTCGATACACTGTAAGAGAGTAGCCATAGTTTATTGGAGGAGGAAGGAGGAAGCGAAAATATTTATAACTAGGAAAAATTTAAAACCTTTATTTATCTGTTTAATTTTGCATAGCCGATTATAGCCATTGCCCACCTTTAAATCGCCACCGAGGAAACAAAATCCGCATGAGGGTCTGAGAGGCCATGTAAACTCCTAGCCATACTAAGCTGTAGTGAACGATAAACCCATTTAGAGGTAATTCTCTCGGCACATTGGGCAAGCCAAATAATTTAACAACACACGCCATAAAAATAGCCTCCCAAATTCCAGCAAGCAGTTGAAATACACCAGGCCAGTCTCGATCCCAACGGAATTTCTGGATGTAGTTATAAAGCACGTCCCACAGTAAACCAAGCAGTGCTATATATCCGAGTATCCAGAAGAATTCCGAACTAGCACCAGGGCCAATGAGCCCCAAGGAAAAGGGCAATGTGATGAAAACGCCTACCGTAGCCAGTAGTAATACGCGAGTTTGCCAGCGACCGAATAGAGTAGGAGTCATGACGATTTTGGATTTTGGATTTTGGATTTAATCTCAAATCGTTATGGGGATTTGTTAGCGACCCATAGCCTTGCTTCATACACTCGTTGTACAATCCGCGATGCCACAATCCCTCGACCGCGAATCATCACCGTACCGCCATATTGTTCCAAATATTGATAAACGTGGTCATGGGGTTCGTAAGCATTCACCACTGACTTAAAATCCTGGGTTTTCTCCCGATAGGCTTGCAAATCGGGGAGAAACTTAATCGCCGGATAGCCTGTTGCT
>NZ_DATNPA010000703.1:0-3904 GCF_036703385.1 Allocoleopsis sp.
CGCGATAAAGATTGCAGCGCATTTAGTAAATCTGACGCTGGCATCGTTCCATTTTCTAGCAATTTTGCCAGGTTGACGGGTTCGCTTTCCCTAGCCAACAAGGACAAAACTTGTTTTTCTTTTTCGGATAAGCGATCGCACTGCTGCTGTAACGTATCTTTTAAATCTTCTGGTAACAATATAGTATCGTCTGGTAATAACTCAGTCACACCTCCTCCCAACTCTTGAATCTGAGTCGCCACGCTTTTTAACCACAACGGGTTGCCTTGGTAGCGGTGAATGAGTGCTGAGTAGTTATCGATTTCTGCTAATCCATAATCTCTCAGTATTTCCCGTCCGGCTGAGATATCTAAGCCTGTGACTTGTAAGGTACGAATGGGAATATTTTCGCTTTTAACTTGAGTCACTTCTCTGGGTTGTTCCCAACCGATTAACAGAAAGCAACTTTGATGGGATAACTTTTCTATTTGTTTGAATAAGGAGCGATAGTCTTCGTATCCTGGTTTATACTTTCCTGCCAGTTCGCCGCTGCTGAAAAGGTTATGAATGTCATCTAAGACGACTAAACAGCGATGCTTTTGCAAATACTTAATTAGAGGTAAGGGTTTTTGGTTCGTTGCAGGTGAATCTAGTTTTTCTGACTGCGAGACAAGCTGTATCAGTTTATCTTGAAATTCAGCTAGGGTGGGAGATGCGTCTAAACTGCACCAAATTACATACTCAAACTCATCTTTTATTTGTTGTATGAGTTGCGCTGCTAATGTTGTTTTGCCAATACCGCTGATGCCTGTGAGGGCAATTAGGCGGCAGCGTTGTTGTAAAATTCAGGTTGTGAGGGTGTCGAGTTCAGGAGTGCGATCGTAGAAAGCACCCAACTCTGGCATTTCGCTTAAATCTTGATGTTGTTTTAAGTTAGATATTTCCTCATTATATGGATGTGAGTTTGGTATATCTAGCGGATATCTACTTTCTCCAGAATAATTAACGCAGCCTATTTGCACAGATTCTTGTGCAAAATATTTTGAAAATATGGAGACTTGCAACCTCTCCATTGCTGATCGTAAATTCGATTTACTTACATCTTCCCCTAACTCTTCTGAAAGTATCCGCCATAATTCCGCTCCCACTTCCCTAACACGACTTTCAGAGCAATCAAAATCCTTAGCTATTTCCTTATATTTCTCTCGTTGTAAAGTTCCTCTCAGCACCGCTTCTTGTAAATCGTCAAGATGCTGACCCGTTTTGGCAAATACTATTTTATCAGCAAGCTTTAACACTTCTTCAAGATTCATCGGAGTTAGGAACTGGGAGTTTTTATGGATTATAGCTCACATTTTCCAGCTTTTTAGTGCATTTACGTATATTTTTGTACAAACCTAGATTGAAGAAAGTGAAAACAGGAGAAAAATTGTCGGCAAAATTGAACATTTTGGGTCTAGGCAAACCTTTGAATTATTGAGGATCATGGGAGAAGTATTAAATTCTAGATTTATGGATTTCACAATTGCTGTTTTAAGCTATGTAATAGTTTAAAACAGCAACGATGGTCTAATTAATAGTTAACCCTTTAGGTTATCTATCAAGGCTGTACTTCTAGGTTATTTGTAAGATAGTTGCATTGAAGGAGACAACGGTGAGGCTAAGCGATTTGGGATACGTATTGACCAGCACTGGAATTGGAATTCTGGTTTCATTTTTAGGTAGTACAGAAACAGCCAAAGCTCAACAAATCGTAAGAACGAGATTTGCTTGGGACTTTACAGCTCCAGCAGGTGCAGTCTATTTCAATATCTGCGACAATCCCAGAATCAACATTAGTGAACGAACGGGAGGATGTGCAGAAATTAATGTTTTGAATGAGGTTGTCACACGAAACCGGGACAGAACAAGAATAGTGTCAGATAGATTAAAGTCTGGTCAAGCTTACAAAGCGTGTTTAGTGACTGATAATATTGGCCAGAATTATCAAGGGCGGTGGATTCAATGTTACGACTTTGTAGCTAGAGATGGACAGTCGTTCACATTCTCGCTCAATCGTCTGAGATATGTAGGTGCGCCGTAGCTAGTAGGTTGGGTTGACACAAAGAAATCCAACCTTTTTTTACTCATAATGTTATCTATTTCCATGATGGCAATACGATGATTGGACGGGGTGCGATCGCACCCCCCCAAAAAAACAGCGATCACATTCTTACAATTACATGAATGAGTGAGGCTTGTACGGGTTGCGATCGCCTAAAATGAAAAAGCGATCGCCCATAGGATACAGCCATAAAACACCCTATGACCCTCAAAGAACAACTCCTCCAAGAAATCGAAGCTTTGCCCAGCGCAAGGCTTGCCGAAGTACTCACCTTCGTGCAATCTCTCTCCACCAAACCTTCTACCACATCTGCTAAATCCTTCCTCGCCCACCTCAAGACAATCGGCACTTGGTCAGGCAACGACCTCCAAGAATGTCTAGAAGCGGTAGAAAACTCACAGGGCGAAGCGCAATTTGACTACAGTCCCAATCCCTTCGAGTGATGCTTCTCCTCGACACCAACCACTGTAGCTATGCTATTCTGGGCAACACTCAAGTACTCGATCACCTTGCCAACCTTGGGAATGAGTTAATCACAACCTGCACCATTGTCAAGGGTGAACTGATTGACATGGCGGCGCGATCCCAACAGCGAGAGGCTAATCTTGCCCTGATTCAACGCTTCTTGGTTGGGCTATACATCTACCCAATCGACGAAACCACCGCCGAAATTTACGGCAACCTCAAAGCCGCAGTCTTTGATCGCTACGCCCCAAAAGACAAAGCCCAACGCCGTAGAACCAATATCTCTCAATTGGGCATCGGCGAAAATGACCTGTGGATTGCCGCCGTTGCACTTCAGCATCAACTCACCCTAGTGACAACAGATCAAGACTTCCAGCGCATTCAAGCAGTTCAGCCATTCGACTTGGAATCCTGGATCTGAACTTCTGGTAGAAGTTCAAATCATGCAACTCTAATATTAGCTCTATAGTGGGCGATCGCTAACTTTGTAGCTTGGGTGAACGCATGTTCCACAATATGTTTTTTCCACTCACAATCTTATTAATTTCCAACATTCCAAAAAATAGCGAAGCTGCAACGAGCCACCAAATGATGGCTAAAACTTTCTTTTCAGAAGCCTTACTTCAACTGTTCAATTAAGCGATCGCCCACTCGCAATGCATTGGCAATGACCGTTAAACCGGGACTCACACTGGCATGAGATGGGAAAAAACTGCTGTCTACGACATAGAGATTATGCACTTCGTGGGTACGACAGTCCAGATTCAACACCGAAGTCGCTGGGTCTTCTCCAAACCGACAGGTGCCGCACTGATGAGCAACAACCTGTACAGGCATATCACTGCGAGGATGGGTTGTGCGGTTAAATACATTAGGCTGAGACTGCTCGACGCTTTTCAATACATCAACCCAACGATATACCAGGCGATCGTGCGCTTCTACATTATTCGGGGTGTAATCAATTCGCAGTTTGTCTCCCACATAGCGAACGCGATTGTCGGGATGGGGCAAGTCTTCCGTTTTCAGCCACCAACCGATTGAATGGGTTGCCAACTGTCGCAAGCCAAAATTGGGCATGAGCCTGGACAATGCCGAAAAAATCGGTGGTGCTTCTGCAAAAATGACATCTTGAAAAATACCACCAGAGTTTTGTACATGACCCATCGGATACGGAAAATCCTTGTCTCCCCAATAAAAATCATTTAGCCCCAGTGTGCGGGAAAATGACCCAGAATTAGCGGTAGAGGTTAACTGCACCACAACCGACAGCAGTTGTTTCATCAAATTTCGCCCCACCTGATTAGAGCCGTTCGCAAGTCCGTTGGGGTGTTTTTCGTTGGCCGATCGCAGCAGCAA
>NZ_DATNPA010000704.1:0-9231 GCF_036703385.1 Allocoleopsis sp.
GGAACAGGGCATAAAAGGCAAAGGCAGCAGCGGTGCTGACTGTACGAACATCTGGCACGGACTTACCCTCATCCTCTAAGGTTGCCCAAGCCTCTTTGCGACCACTAATTGTGCTGTGAACCACGTAGGGAGAACGGTCAAGCAGGGTAGTGGCAGCAGCGGTGAAGGTGCCAGTACGACGGTAGCGCGACTCTTGAGCCTGAAGCAGGGGTTGCACTAGCTGCCGCATTCGAGGGTCAAAGCCAAATTCTAAGCCGTAGAGTAAGAAGGGGTTGCTAACTGTATATTGGTTACCCGACTGTTGGCGGCGTTGAGTTGGCACCTGAACGCCCTCGACTAAGGCGGTTTGATACTCACCACTGACTTGTGAGCGATCGACGTTAAAGCCCCACAACTGAAATGCACGAGCTGCATATTCTTCGTAGCCAAGGCGAGTTTCAGGATTGACTCGTGTCAAAAGTCGCCCATTCTCATCCTTTATCGCTCTGGCGCTCCAGAGAAGACCATCCTGTACTACTTGTGAGTACGACCACTCCAGCACAATTTGATCGACGGCTTTCGTGTATTCAGGATGGTAGTTCTTCAGGGTATATAGCGCTGCCAGTACCCGCCCAATATCAAGAGCCGACCAACCTGTTCCCTCTGCGGTGGGATTGCAGCTATCCTGTGTGGTGGGATTACCGCCATAATCTACAGGCTTCAACGTCTGGGTATCGTAGCCCCGTTGGGGTAACTGTCCAGCAAAAAGAGACAGCCTCTTGAGAGCGCCTAATAAATGGCGAGTGCGATTGTCAAATTCTTGGGCGGTGATAATGTCAAGGGCGCGTGCTGCATTTAGAGCTGCTAGATAATCCCCCAATCCCCATAGTGTTGCACCCTTCATGCCAGCGCGGTCATTAACCAGTCCAGTCTTAGATTGATAATTGGCTTGAAAGTATTGCCAAGCTGTCTGGGCATAACGCCGTTCCGGAACTGTCAGGGGTCTTGCTAGCTTAGGATAAGTCGAAGACTGAGGTTTCCCTACTGGAGGAATAGGGGCAACAGCAATGGATGTTCCATCCCCCTCCGTGCTAGCAGGTGGGGTAGGTGGGCTAGCTGAGGGCGCAGCGCTTTGTGCCCCTACTGGCGGGTTCGCAGTAGCGGTTGGGGTTGGGGCTGTTGTTGGGGACGCGGCTGTGGTTGAAGCATTACCACTGGGCTTTCCTGGCGCAAAAGTAACCAAACTTGGTCCGATGAGTGGGCGATTGCCCCTAGCTTTGTAATACAAAATCTCTAGAATTAACCCGTTAGTATTGCCGGTCAGCGATTTATTCGGTTGCTTCGTTTCTTCGTAAAGCCCAGCGTAGAAGCCAGCCCCATCAGGGCTACGCAAATCTTTTACAGCATCAAAAACTTTCTGAGCGTAGGCATTGTCTGGGTAAAGATAGCGCCAACCAAATGCGGCTTTCGTACTGATACTGCGTAGCTGCGGGAAGGGTTTATTTTCATCGGTAATTGTTGCCCACGAATTGCCGTTGGAGTAAACCGTGTTGTATAGAAAATAAGGTTCTCGATCAATATTGTCTTCTGATACAGAAGTCAGCTGCCCCGTGGAATCGAAACGGCGCTTTTGTGCTTCTAAAACATTGGCAGCATAATCTTTTAAATACCCTTCCAAACCAAATTCAATACCATCTAAAATGTAGGACTCGCTGACAACATAGTTGTTAGCCTGAGTGGTTTGATAATCACGGGTATCAACTGGAACTTTAACACCGTTAACTTCCACAAACTTATAAGGTTCCAGTGCTAGCGCTTTAGAGGCTTTAAAGCCCCAAAGTTCAAAACCCCTAGCCGCATACTCCTCATAGCCAAAGCGTCCTTCTTGCACCAGCAACGTGCTGCCATCCGGTCGAACGATCGCACCGTAGAGTTGGTCATCTTTTAGCGATCGCTCAATTTTCCACTTGGATACAATGCCCTTCATCCAATCTTTGTACTGTGGATGACAGGTGCTGATAACATGAAATGCTGCTAACATACGACCGAGATCCAAAGCAGACCAGCCCAGCCCTCGCTCCACAGGCTTATTGTTGTAATCACTCATCTCCCCAGTTGCCGCGTTATAAGCTTTGTTCGGCAAGGTATTCTCAAAGAGTTTGAGGTTGTTAACAGTTTTCAAGAACTGGTTGAGGCGTGAGTCAAATTCTTGCTGGTTGATTAAATTCAGCCAACGTGCGGCATTCAATGCCATCAGGTAATTGCCCATGTCCCAGAGCGTGCCGGAGGGATAGCCTCCAACTGAATTCGTAAATCCCGTTGCTGGCTGATAGTTTTTAACAAAGTACTGCCAAGCCGCTTTAGCATAGACCTGCTCCTCTGGCGTCAGGGGACTGGTAATCTGGGCACAGGCATTAGCCGCAGCCGTTGGTGTTTGAGCTAGGCTTGGCTTTGGTACAAAAATATTTAAAAAAGATTGTGACACTGCCCCTACCAAGAAGAGGGAAATCAGCTTTGACAAGTTTGGCTGATGGTGTTTTTGCATGATTGTTAAAGGTTGGAAGGTTGAAAGGTTGGAAGGTAAACGTTAAAGAAGTGAAATGAGTTATTCTCTGAGCGGTTGACCTTGTAACCTGCAACTTATCGAGATGGCTTTACACCTGCCCATACAGTAAGCGGCTTGCCTACTTTCTTGTAGAGCAAACTTTCGAGCATGACGCCGTTATTGTTTGCCGTCAAAGCTTTATTGGGTTGCTTTAAGGATTCGTAAAAGCCGTTGTACCAGCCTTTATCAGCTTTCAGATTGGTTTGGACAAAATCAAATAACTGCTGAGTGTAAGGCGTGTTGTAAAGCACATGCCAACCTAATGCTGCTTTAGCACTGAGAAACCTTAAATCGTTATGCTTTTTCCCTTTATCTACGATTGTTGCCCAGGCTTCACCATTGACAAATAACGTGCTGTAAACAAAATAGGGATCGCGATCGAGGTTATCTTCTGTAACAGCAGTTAACTGTTTGGTAGCTTGGTAGCGAGCCTCTTGAGCTGCTAAGACGCGATCGGCATAGGCTTTGGGCAAGGATTGAAACCCGGTTTCAATGCCATCCAGAATATAGGGTTCACTCAGGACGTAGTTATTAGCACCAGATGTTTTGGCATCCCGTTTATCGTAAGGAACGCCTTTGCCGTAGAGATTGACAAAGGCAACATTAGATTCATAATCCAGTGCTTTCTCTACATCCAAACCCCACAGTTTAAAACCATAAGCCGCATAATTCTCGTAGCCTAATCGACCTTCTTGGTTGAGCTGTTCTTTACCATTGACATTTGCAGTGCCATACATTTGACCCTCTTTAGTAAGACGCTCAACTTGCCAATGTTTCCAGACGGCTTCTGTTTGTGGCTGCAACTGCGGATACTTAGCTCCCACAATTTTGAGCCAGATCGAGTAATTGGCTCAACTCCCCCACCCCAGAAGCAACATAAGGAGTCTGAGTGGTGGTGACTTCCTTCTGAGTGATCGGGGTACTGGGTAACTTTATAGATCGCGTGTCCCATTTAACGAGAGTTGTTGCCCCGTCAGAGGTAGCTGTTTGAGAAGTAGATGCTTTAGGCGGTGGTACAGAAGCCGCCTGAGAAAGGTGACTGGACAAGAATTCCAGCCCTGCGCTCGCTGCAACCTCAGTAACTCCCCTCCGACAACAGTTAGTATTGACAAGCCCTTGGGAGGGGGCTCGAAATCAGAATTCATGTTGATACACCTCACTAATGACAGCTAAGCCCTGTTGCTTAATAGAGTTCCCAATTTTTTCCTTTCAGGAACAGCTCTCACAAAAAAGTCCTAAAATCTGATCCGCCGTTGCCCTGTGACGGATTGATTGTTGTACGCACTTCCCCCGGTATCTTGTTTGGGGACATTTGAGAAGCCATAACCAAAGTCAGCTTCTACACTGGGCGAGAAGCCGTGGCTCTGTAGATGTAGAGGCTGGCAGTTGGCTAGAGCGCCGGTTCACTAATAATCAAGAGCCTGATTTTCCGTTGAAGATGAGCGCCAGAATGACCATTTTTAGTTATGGCTGGGATTACTGAACCGGTGCTCTAGGTGGTGGCGATTGCTGGGGGGGCGGTGGCGGTGGTAATCGCCACCCAGAATTGAAGTTTTCTGGCGCAGCCATTAACTCAGGTAGTGGTTTTGAGGGATAGTGCAGCTCAACTGAGGAGCCTTCAAAACGGCTGGCTTCCCGCTGCCCTAGCGCCAATTCCTACAGAGGATAGCGAAAGGTTAAGAATAATTTCCTTAAACAATATAGATGTTGTTTTAGTCTTAGGCTGAATTCCGTGCAGGCAGGAGAGTTGAGGCATTGCTAAGAAAGTTGAACCCTCGTAAGTCCGGACTCATAAAAGACTTCAAGTCTGAGACAATCAGAAACGATCGCAAAAACAGAGCAATCATCCCCACGTTTCCTCAATTAGAGAATTTTTTTTGACCACTAGGGAGAACACTGTATGAAATTGGCTTACTGGATGTATGCAGGCCCCGCCCACATTGGTACCTTGCGCGTCTCCAGTTCTTTTAAGAATGTCCATGCCATCATGCACGCGCCGATTGGAGATGACTATTTCAACGTCATGCGCTCCATGCTAGAACGCGATCGCAATTTTACCCCAGTGACGATCAGTTCCGTAGACCGGAATGTCTTGGCACGCGGTTCCCAGGAAAAAGTGGTGAACAACATCACCCGCAAGGATGCCGAGGAAACCCCAGACTTGATTGTTCTCACACCAACCTGCACCTCCAGCATCCTGCAAGAAGACCTGGAGAACTTTGTCCAACGGGCACAGTTGGATGCTAAAGGGGATGTGATGCTAGCGGACGTGAACCACTACCGCGTCAATGAACTGCAAGCCGCCGACCGTACCCTGGAGCAAATTGTCCAGTTCTACATCGCCAAGGCACGCAGGCAAGGCAATCTGCCAGAAGGCAAAACGGAAAAGCCCTCCGTGAATATCATCGGCATTTCTTCCCTCGGTTTCCACAATCACCACGATTGCACCGAACTGAAGCGACTGATGGCTGACCTCGGCATTGAGGTCAATGAGGTCATTCCAGAAGGTGCTTCGGTTCACAACCTGAAAAATTTGCCCCGCGCTTGGTTTAACCTCGTGCCTTATCGAGAAATCGGCTTGATGGCAGCGCGTTATCTGGAACAAGACTTTGGGATGCCTTATGTGGACATCACCCCGATGGGTGTTGTGGAAACAGCACGTTGTATCCGCAAGATTCAGCAGATACTCAATGCTCAAGGTGCTGATGTCGATTACGAAGAGTTCATCAATGAGCAAACCTTGTATGTTTCCCAAGCGGCTTGGTTCTCTCGTTCCATTGACTGCCAGAATTTAACCGGTAAGAAAGCGGTTGTGTTTGGGGATAATACCCACGCGGCGGCGATGACCAAGATTTTGGCGCGGGAGATGGGTATTCACGTTGTTTGGGCTGGGACTTACTGCAAGTACGATGAAGAGTGGTTCCGCGAACAGGTAAGCGAATACTGCGATGAAGTGATTATCAGTGATGATAACGGAGCCATTGGAGATGCGATCGCTCGTGTTGAACCCTCTGCTATCTTCGGCACCCAAATGGAACGGCACGTCGGCAAGCGTTTAAACATCCCTTGTGGTGTTATTGCTGCACCCGTTCACATCCAAAACTTCCCCCTGGGTTATAAGCCGTTCGTTGGTTACGAAGGCACGAACCAAATTGCTGATTTGGTCTACAATTCCTTCACTTTAGGAATGGAAGACCACCTATTAGAAATTTTCGGCGGTCACGATACCAAGGAAGTGATTACCAAAGGTATTTCTGCTGATTCTGACCTGAACTGGAATAAGGAAGCGCAAGCCGAATTGAACAAAGTTCCTGGTTTTGTTCGTGGTAAGGTGAAGCGCAATACCGAGAAGTTTGCACGCGATCGCGGTTTCAGTGAAATCACCCTGGAAGTGATGTATGCGGCGAAGGAAGCTGTGGGTGCGTAATTAGACGCAGCTATAGCGTCAAGCAAAAATTGCATGAGAGTGTTCCCTTGGGGGGACACTCTCTTTGCTGTCTTTAAGTAGCCTGTAGGAACGGGTTTGGCGATAAAAATGGCACAAACTAACTCTAGTCAAGTAAGACTTTATACCAGATTTATTTCCATACTGAAAGCAATTCAGTATCTCGGCTTTTTTGTCGTAGTTGTCTTGAGCCTCTTTTTTTACTTTGTTAGTGGGTATGTGACTATATCACCATTCGGCACTATTTTCATTGTTTATATTCTTTTACAAGCAGTAGTTGGCTGTGGGATTGTCTACATTTTTACTCAAGGACTGATAGCGATCGTTGACCTTCTTAGCCGTATAGAACACAATACACGGCCTTTATGAGCTGAAGCGCTTTTGATGCTGAACGAAAGGATTAAGTAATAAAAGACTTATGCAGTTAATAGATTAGTTTTTTGATACGTAGTGATCAAGGCGACTGAAAATTTATCCCTTCCGGTCGTGGCGCTGTTATTAACGGTGATGCTTCTATTAGTAGTTGCAGAATTGCTGGGATTACGATAAATTTTCTACAGAGAAAAATGCTAATGCCGTTTTCCCAAGTAACTGACTCAAAAAAAGTAACCTTTTGTTAGATTATGTAACTAAATTGTTACTTAGCTAAACACAGTTTTTGAGCTATCTTTGACAAAAGGGACTCCCGAAAATCGAGCAAAAAGACTGGTTTCAACTCAAATAAAAACCGCTCAAATTAAGGAGCTTTAAGTTCATGAACATCACCAAGACTGAACTGAAAAATGAACTGCATCTGGAATCGGTTGACGAGGTGACGAAAGCTCAACGGCAGCTTAACCACCCTAATATCGAGGAATCTGTCCTCAATCCAGTAGAGGCAAATGAAGTCCGCCGATACTTTCATTTACTAGGAACGGGTTTGACGCCTCAAGAAGCAGAACAGCAAGCAAAGCTTGCGACTTCAAACCATAGTATCAATGGAAATGGGCAAAATACTGGTCAACCTGCTCATACTAATCCAGCCTCAAAGATTGAACAGATTCTGCAAAATCAGCAGAACTTAGCTCGCACGTTGTTGGAACTCAGCCATAAACAAGCGGAGTTGTTAGAAGCAAAATCTTGGACACAATTTCAAAGTACTTATGCTAGCAATTTAAATAATGATATTAGTAAATTTACTGATGATATGACAGCCTTGTTTTCTGTCATGAATTCTAATATAGAGAATGCCGAATTCATTTCGACGGAGGAGTATGAATCCCTCCCTTTCGATTTGAGGCCCAAGACGCTTTCTCTCGACCAATTACCCAGCGCTTAGTCGAGTCAGAACAGCGTCTCCTGAATGCCTCCGAGCAAATGGGCAAAGAAGTATCAGACTTCACCGTCCAAAAAGTGCAACAGGGGCAAGTCAGTCTGATGAAGCGAATTAATAGCGCTTGGATTACTGGGGTGATTGCCGGAATTTCTGCTGGCGTCTTGATGGCCTATATCAGCTGGGAATCTAATGGTAGGCAAGGAAAGCTAACCGAATATATTTCCAGTTCCCTACTGTTTTCTTCACTGATTACAATTTCCACAATGGCTGGGGCATCAGTGGGATTTACCCAAGCTCTGAAGAGGAAATTTGAATCGGCAAAAAATAGCTAAACATCAGCTCTTGCACCGCTCTGGGTAAGGGCGGGCAAGATACCCATCTTCTGGGAACATCCCATCAGATCCCCCCTAGCCCCCCTTAAAAAGGAGGGGGAACAAATGGAGGATTTAAAGTCCCCCTTGTTAAGGGGGATTTAGGGGGATCTTCTAAGTGTTGCACTATTTTATGAAATTGGTATTGGTGGTCTGTTAGCTAGCTTGTGATGGGTTTGTAGTGAGAACTTTAGTCCTCTATTAGGGCAGAGTGTGGCGTTGAAAGAAATCCCAAATCGTCTGGCTTGCGTTAAACCCAAGGTCAGTGTTGAACTTATTAACACTCGCATCTTGAGAGGAACCACCAGGCCACAAATGCCCACCATTTGCTACAGCCATCAACGTAACTTCTGAGCCACTGCTACAACCTGGGTACTGAGAGACTTTCACCTTGAAACGAGAGCGGGGGTTAGAAGTCGGTAATTGTTGGACTTTTGGCGCTGAGGAACATTGATTAATCGTCTGCCAAACGTTTATCGTGTCTGGGATAGAAATGAGCGCTCCTCGTTGACTCTTATCGTCATCACCTTCATAATGTACCGCTAGATCGTTTGTCCCGTTGATCATGAGCATCGAAACAGGAGTTTTAGGTTGGCATTTGGCTTGGAGTCGAACTGGGAGAGAGCCAGCCACCGATGCAACAGCCGCAAATTGATCGGGTAACTCACAGGCTAAATCTTGGGCAAAGATTGCTCCCTTGGAGAAGCCAGTCGCATAGATTCTATGGCTATCGATGTTTCTAGTTTGTTTGAGATGATCGATTAATGCTGTCACAAATGAAACATCATCTACTTTTCCAGCGGAACTACCTCTAAGGTTCCAGTTATGGTCAATCCCATCGGGATAAACGGCAATGAACCCTTTTTGCTCTGCCAGTTTATTGAAGCGAGTAACATCAGCGATGGAAGCGCCAGTGCCCTCATGACCATGAAATACCAGAACTAAGGGCATGGGACGCTCAGGATTATAAGAGCTTGGAGTGTACAGCTTGTACTGGCGTAGCCATCCTTGATTGTTTATTTGCCCAGAATCATTACTATTCAAAATTTTGGCCTCAGGTCGGCTACCTTCCTGGGCTTGAGTTGACCGCAAGGCGGCTGTTAAACTCATGGAGAGGAGAAAAACAAGTGTTGCTAGAGGAAATAGTTTTTTAATAGAGGTATTCACGGTCGTTAATCAATCCAATTTTTTGATAAAAAGCAGTTTTATCTTGTAGTTTACAAACAAAATTTTAGGTAAATGTTCCACCATGAGAGATACCTGCTGTTGAGAGCAGTACTTCTCAATATTTAGGTATACTAGATGGCTAAGTCTTTCTCAGGATGTACTTACACTGACGAATGATTATTAAAAATTGTTTCCTTGAGCCTACATCATGCTTCGTCCTTCCACGCGATCGCCTGCGGCACCAGCTCTCGCTGAGCGCACGGCTAGAGGTACTCGTATAGTCCTCTAAAGTTGAGAGGATTGGAATTCTCCCTGTTCCCTAGGGCAGAAGCCCAGATGAGAGTGATAG
>NZ_DATNPA010000705.1:0-18404 GCF_036703385.1 Allocoleopsis sp.
GCCATCACTTTCGCAGAGAGTTCAGGGCTGTGGAATATGAGGGCTTGCCATTTCCTAACTAATCGAGCAATATGTCAGGCATCACCGAAACATCCCTAAAGCTTATTGAACAGAGGTGCAATGTGAATACACCATCGGGATTCCGAGAGGACGTTTCTTGCCATTGGCTTTTGGGATGTAAACTCTCCGCGTTGGTTTGACTTGATCCATTTTCCATTCTTTGACAAGTTTCACGCGCTGGCTGGGGGTGTTTAGCACCTCCTTATCTACCCCTGCTGTGTGCTTTCCGTCATTGACTTGCGTGATTTGTCTGACACTAAGCAATAGATTGGCGTGGCTTTTGATTAACAGCTTTTGCAGCCTGCGAAGCTGCTTAAACTGCCCAAGTTTTCTGGCACGGAAGATTCTATGACGTAAATTCCTAACAACTTTTCGGGCTTGCTTCCAGTTGACCTGTGACCAGTCCGTAAGTTGTCCGTTGACTCCATTTATCAGGCTTGCGCTTGACATCTAACTTTTGTCTCCGTTTTGGTTTTGTTGTCGTCGTCTCGTCCGTATAAGACCCAAGAGAAGTCTGCTTTTCCTTTCGGTCAGGGGCAAATCTTGAACCCCTATCCTCCGCATTACCAGAGGCGTTCGCTTTTCCTCTCATCTTCTGCCCTCCAGAGATTTCCGTCTTTGTTACCTCAGACCTACTCATCGGTTCGACCTATCCTTGAGACTCTGTAGGGTTTACCCTGTTGTATTGCCTAGTTTTTCTAACTGGTGAGGATGGGTGACTCTTCTGCGACGGGGGTTGTGTTCTTACGTTCATTAGAGCGTCAAACTAATGAGCCACCCGTTTACCTTTTGGTCAGAGCCTATCAGGACTAATTTGGCTCTTTCGTGGATAACGCAGTTTAATCATCACCTTAGACTATGTTCATCCTTCCAGTCTCCCTCTTGCTCCTAACCGCTTAAGTCCTAGCAGTTTTGGTTACTTTTGGGGCTTGCATACCGTCTATTTCGTTACCTACTCGGACGTAGCCAGACTCGGTGAGTCCTCTCCATGAGGGTCTGGGGTAAGAATCCCAGAGGAGAATCGGTTCTCCATACTAAGCAACCTGTTCAGGTCGCGCTGACGCTCCCACGTTAAACGCTATGCGCTGTAACGTGGGCTTCTAGGGTCACCCCTAAAAGTTCCTGTTTCATCGCCTGTCTATTGACTAAGGCTCCGCAGGCTGGTGCCGTGAGACCCACGGCACTTAAAGCTTTGTGCAGGATATTGCTCGCTGCATTCTCGTCCCTGTCCATCTGTAGACTACATTTGGGACATTCATGGAGACGAACAAAGAGAGTTTTCGGTACCTTTGTACCGCAACCCGAACAATTCTGCGAAGTGTTGTGAGGATTCACTTGAACCAAATGGACTCCGTATTTGACTACCACTGATTCCAGGATGGTGATGAATCTGCCCCAACTCACATCGTAGATAGATTTAGCCAATCGGGTTCTAGCTAAACCACGAATGTTTAGGTCTTCAACTGCGATTAAGTCAGAGTTGCGACATAACCAATGAGCTATTTTGTCATGAAATATTTCCCGCTGACGAGCGATTCTTTGATGAATTTTCGCCACGCGGGATTTGGCTTTAAGAAGGTTCAACCAACGTTTCCATGCTTTATCTAATCTCTGAAGGTTTATTGGCTGAACCTCAGAATAGATGTTGGCATACATCTGGTCATTTCT
This sequence comes from Allocoleopsis sp., assembly GCF_036703385.1. Lineage (NCBI taxonomy): Bacteria > Bacillati > Cyanobacteriota > Cyanophyceae > Coleofasciculales > Coleofasciculaceae > Allocoleopsis > Allocoleopsis sp. The sequence continues at coordinate 1,729 of NZ_DATNPA010000705.1, forward strand.
TTCCCTCCGGACGTACAAGTCAGTACACTGGTGGGCAATCTAAAAACAGTATCCAGCCGACTAATCCGTAAAGAATTTGCCGACTGGATATCTAAGTTCTACAAGAAACCTGTATTCTGGTCAGGTGCTTATTTCGTCGCTAGTTGTGGCGGTGTCACACTTGACCATCTTAAACAATATGTTGAACAGCAAGCTGCGCCACGCAGTTAAACCCTGACCGCAATTCCCCTCTCTTCCTACCTACGGATCTGGACGGGAGACCCCTTGCGGAAGAATGTTGGAAAATTACAAAAATCCGCTCTAAGTATTGGGGTTTGATACCTATACCATTATCTTGGATACCGAGCAACCAATGGTCATCTTGGGGGTAGCTTGGATAACAACAGATGGGGTGGCTTCGCCTCGAAATTTAAGAGCGTTGGCAATCAGATTTTGGAACAACTGCGCCATTTGTTGAGAATTAGCCTTAACTGTCGGCAGTGGTTTAACCGTAATCTGTGCGTTGTTTTCTTCAAATGTTGCCCCCTGAGTCACGGTAGACATTTCTGGTAATAAGATATGTCCGCCACTGGTCGCCAATGGGGACGGTTTCTTCAACGGTTTCGGCTTCGCCTTTAGAGAGGACTCTTTGTTCGTCTGCTTGGAATCGGGCACATACATCAGATGGAAACAGCGAATCATCGTCTTGCCCAATGATTTCCGAGGGTTGTTTATTGAATTGATTCGCTGCCGCAAGGTTCATCAATTGATAGCGACCCTCTTTGTCTTTAACAAAGAGCGGGTGAGGACTAGCATCAATGGCACTTCGTAGCATGTTGTAACTTTCCTGCAAGGCTTTCTCTGTTTTTTGAATAGCAAGAAGTTGAGCGTGTCCGTTTTCCCAGCGGTTGACTGTGGTTTATACCACTCCTAAGCGGGTAGCAAACTGTTCCTACGTTAGACCGGTTTCGACGCGGATGTCGCGAATAAGGTTACCGATCGCAGGTTGCTTGATTAGCAACAAGTTTTTTGTAGGCATCTGTCTTGAGCCATAGCGCACGCTATGTTATTCGCTATACAGTACCTTTTAGAGCGTTAAACTTTGAACGGGAAATATACTGAAAACATATTCAAGTAACTTGATGCTGTATTGAGGAAATTCCGGTTGACAAAGTAAAATTCGTGTGTATAGATGCCTTTTACTTGTCTAGCTCAGGCTTTTTGTAGCTCCTGAAAGTTGCTTTGCGGTTAGCGATCGCGCTTTCAGGGAAAAGTTTTCACGATCCCAATGTTCGCGGAGAGTATTATTGCTCACTTTCCGCATCCTCCACTGTCACACTCGGTTTTTACGGGATTTGGGAAACAAGGTTGGTCAATTTTTATACATCAAACGGGGAAATTGGACTTGCGATCGCAAGTCCAATTTCCCCAAACTCCCAAAATTTGTAGTATTACACTTCAGGGTGCGGAATGTGGGTTGTTGCGTAAATGTTAAATGGCTGATAGACGCTGACGCCACCCCATCTTCGCTTAGGGATTAGGCTTGCTATTCTTTGGACTAGGCTTGTTGGAAGGAGTTGGAGACGCGGCAGGAACTCCTGACTTTGAAGGAGATTGCTTTGCTGTTACCTTAATAAAATCCTTACGAATCCACCCCTGAGTACCTGAGCGAGGGAAGCGCACCTTATACCAGGTAGAACCATCAGCGCCAGCTTTTTGCTCAACGACCTGTACTCGTTCACCAACTGTACCGTATCCTAGACGCTTACTCGATGTAGAGGGAGCGGAGCGGAAGTTGATTCGTGATTTAGGGTTAGTAGCGGTTAAGACAGCCTCTGAAGCAGATGTTGTGGTTTTTGCTGTGGGACTAGCCTTCGGGCTGGGACTAAAGCTAGGAGAGGGACGAGTATCTGCCTTGGTGCGAGGAGCGTTTTGAGAAGTTGTTTTTGTCGTGGGGCTAGCCTGAGGGGTGGGGCTATTACTAAGAGAGGGACGAGTATCTGCCTTTGTGTTAGAAGCATTTTGGGCAGTTGCTTTTGCCGTGGGGCTAGCCTGAGGGCTAGGGCTACCACTAGGAGAGGGACGAGTATCTGCCTTTGTGCTAGAAGCGTTTTGGGCAGTTGTTGGGGAGGTGACTGGAGTTGAAGAACCTATAGTCTCATCTGGAAGCGGCTTTACCTTGATTGCTAGTGGTTCTGGTTGTTGAGGTTTGCAACCAATTACCAAAAGCAGCAGTAAAGTAATCAGCCAATGACTTTTCATGGAAGTCCTCTTTCCTAAATTGCTACAACCAGCGTGTTCAGCCCAGTCGAAAAGCAAGTCCCGTACTGGGACAAGAGCAATATTCATGCCAAATTAACGCCAACCGTTTTCAGCTTGCTCTAGTACATAAGCAGCTACGTCTTCTATCTCTTTTGCGGTTAAGCGGTCTTTGTACGCCGACATATTGTTTTTACCATTTGTTACTAAAGTTGCGATCGCATCCTGAGAATCCACATGATTTCTGTTTAAAGCTTTTAGCTTCAGTGTCTTGCCACGCCTGACAATATTGCCGCCATTGGCATGACACCCAGCACACTGGACGCTAAATATTTTTGCACCATTGGCGGTATCGGCGGCTAAAACGGGTGAATTGAATACGAAACTTAAGGCAATTAGCAGGATGATGGCAAAAGTTTTCATTCGGGTTCAATATTCAATATAGGTTTTTCAGGGCACGATCCTATCGTTCCCCTACCGTAGGGTATATGCAACTGATACCATTTTGGATGCAAGGATTTTAGATTTTCGATTGCACAAGCCTTCTGGAGGCAAGGGTTGCAATATAGGATCTGTTGCATCCTCTGTTTCAATTGGCATGAGATGATCAGCCTCGTACTAACTGCCGACTGAGGACTGATATGAATCGCCGTCGCTATTTTTTACTATTCATAGCACTGTGGCTGATTGTACTTTCCTGGTGGGGAGTGGCGGCGGCGCGGACTGGGTTGGTTGTGCGTTCTCTAGAACGAGATGGAGTTCCACTGCTGTATGTTGCTCCCCAGAAGGCCAAAGATGTACCCGGTGTTTTGGTAGCACATGGTTATGCGGGTTCCAAGCAATTGATGCTCGGCTACGCCTATGTTCTAGCACACGCGGGGTATGGTGTAGTGCTGGGGGATTTTGCGGGTCACGGGGGGAACACAGCGCCTTTAGAGCGATTTTCCCTTGAACAAGATTTAGACGTGGCTTATACTGCCCTGATCGAGCAACCAGAGGTTGATCGCACTCGTTTAGCACTGTTAGGTCACTCGATGGGAAGTGGGGCGGTGATGTCTGCTGGTATTCGTGATGTCACGCGCTTTGCTGCCACTGTTGCCATCTCCCCAACGGGGGCTTTAGTTACGCCATCTGCACCGCGCAATCTCCAGCTACAGGCAGGAACTTGGGAAGGTAGCTTCATCAGGAATGCACAGCGAATTCTAGCATCGGCGGGTGGAGAAAATCAGAACTTGAGCGGGGGAAAAGGGCGATCGCTAATTATCATCCCCAATGCCGAACATATCACCATTCTCTTCCGCAATGCCAGCCACCAAGCCGCCCTCCAATGGCTCAATGCTACATTCAAATTGTCACCCAGCAGCCACTATATTGACCGCCGGATGCTTTGGTATGGCTTGCATCTGGTTGCATGGCTAATTCTGTTAGGTGCCGTTGCCCCTGTCTTAACTAAACTAGCTCCTGAAAGCGAGGTGAAGATACATCCGTTTAGAAGTTGGGGAGGGTTACTCCTCGCCCCCTTTCTGGCAGGTGGTGCCCTTCTATTGCTGAGTCGCGTGATTAAAATTGCCAGTTTAGGTGGCTTGCAGGTAGGTGGTGCGGTGGGGATTTGGTTCTTCGTCGCGGGTATGGTTTGGCTGGGTGTCCTGTTTCGCTTACCTCGCCCTACAGGACGTGCTTTGGGGATAGGGATACTACTATTTATCTTATTTTGGGTTGCCTTTGGAGCGATCGCACAAGTCGTCTGGCTTCAGTGGTGGCTGATTCCAAGACGCTTGATACTTTGGCCCTTGCTGTCCTTAGCCTGCTTCCCCTGGTTCCTCGCCTCAGGGATTGCACAACAGAACACTGGGTTATTCAAACGAGTAGCGTTTTGGCTATGGCAAAGTCTAGCGTTGGTGGGAGGGTTCATCTTGGTGCTTTATCTAGTGCCCGAACTCGGCTTCATCTTCCTTTTATTGCCCCTATTTCCCCCACTCATGGCGATTCTCTCATTTACCGCAGGTGTACTGAACCAGGTATGGAGCTATGCTTTGGGGAGTGCACTGTTCTTTGGCTGGATGATTGCAGCGGCTTTTCCTCTGTCATCTTAAGCTGCGTGTAGCTGTTGGATGCAGCAAACCTTGCTGGCTGGTTAGAGCGATCGCTTAGTGCCGCCCCCAGATATCCCCCTTTTCGAGAATAAGCTGAGTAGTAAAGCGGTTCCTATCCCCCAAGCACCATTAACCAATAGACCCGTGAGCATTGCCGCAGGCTGGAAACCTCCTGCGATCGGCTGATTTTTGAGTGGTGCGACGAGAAACCAAGCCACTAGAGTGGGAGCGATCGCACCAAACAGCAGTGCGCTAATCCAGTAACTCTTGTCTTGGCGAAAGCGAGGCGCAATTGTCACGAAAACAAGACCCCAAACCCCTCCCCAGAATGCTGATGACCAGATTTGTGGAATTCCAAACGGCTGTGTCGGCGCAGTTGGAAAGGGAGAACGCGGCGTGAGATTTACTCCATGCAGCAGTGCCAGCATACCTTGATGGAAGATGACAACAGCAAGAAAGCCTGCAATAAATGCCAGGATAAATCGAGATAAAGCAGAATTCTGGCTCATAACAGCAAAGAGACTTGCTATCTACAATCCAACTTTATAGAAAACTGAATTACTTAAAACGTTTCTGTTCACTCTGATAACGCAGCAATTCCCCAACGAAAGCAACTGCACCTGATAACAAAATCAGAATCACACTCAAGGCATTGATATCTGGTTTAACACCTGTTCGGATGCGGCTAAAAATTTCCATCGGTAAGGTTGTTGCCCCCGTGCCTGCCGTGAAGCTGGCAATGAGAAAGTCGTCCATACTCAGGACAAAAGCAATCAGACAACCGCCGACAATGGCTGGCATCAATTCTGGCAGCAAGACTTTGAGAAAAGCTTGGAACGGTGTTGCGCCTAAATCTAGAGCCGCTTCTTCCAGGTGAGGGTCGAGGCCAGAAATTCGTGCAGATACATTGACTGCCACATAAGAAATACAAAATACCACATGAGCAGCGACAACTGTCCACAAGCTCAGGGGTACAGCAATGACGGCTAGGAAGACAAGAGTGGCTACTGCGATCGCAATATCAGGGACAATCAACGGCAGGTACGAGATACCCCGGTACAACGTCTTACCCGGAAAGCGATAACGGGCTAAACCTACTGCCATGAACGTCCCCAGCACCGCAGAAATACCGACGGCTAAGAGTGCCACTGTCAGACTGTTTTGCAGTGCTGTGAGGATGCGCGAGTCGTCAAATAGTTGTGTATACCACTTCAGGGTAAAACCCTTCCAATCCGCGCTGTAAGCCGAATCATTGAAGCTATAAAACGTCAGTACCAGGATAGGCAGGTACATATAAAAAAACATCAACGCCGAGAAAACGGCCTGCCAAGACACGTTGAGTTTAGATTTAGATACCAGCATATCGACAGGGATATCCTCCTCCTGTTGATACGAGACTTTGTCTGTCATTAAATCATCCCCCGAATTGCTGTCGTAGCTCTTAGATATCGCTATCCTCTAGTTTAGGGAACAGGGGGGATGGAACCGCAACCAGCCTATTTCTCTAACTCCAGGGAAAATGAGTCAACCGTAAGTATCTAGCTGTGCGTCACCACCTAATCCCCGTAGATGGTGAGCATGATTCCGGCACCAAAAAGAGCTGCAAGTGCAATGGGTATAGTAGCAGCCGCTTCCATCAAGGTTGGGAACAGAACATAAACCGCTGCTATAGCCAGTGCAATATCCAGGATTATCAACAAGATTTTAAACAATTTCATGGTTTGGTAGTAAATGCTTCTCCAAACCATCTTTCTGTGGCTGTTCACTCTAGTCGGGATAATTTTTGATCAAGGTACAAATCGCACGAGAATGCCCTTGGCAATTTTCTGTTCTAGAGGCTTGTGTGAGAGCAAGCCTGAAAAGACTCGACGCAATACCCAGCGACTAAAACGGGGCAATAGCGATCGCATCAAGTTTTGCAAGACTATGTGCAATATCAACGCCATGAATAGCAGTGCCAGTAGCAGCCAGGGATTCACCTCGATCAGCAGGGGTACGAAAGGAAGAGCGATCGCAGCTACAATCAGCCACGCTAAGGCTCCAGCCAGTCCATTCACATGCAGAACTGCCTTGATACGCAGCTGACTCAGGAGTTGATCGATTAGCCAATAGTGAGCCGCAGCAATTTGGCGACAAAAGTCGGGATGTTCCAGACAGTCGTTCTTAATCTGGTGCAAAATCTCTCCATCTATGGAAATCACACTCCGCATCAACGCCTCGGAGTGAGTACCCTGTAGATAGTACGTGTAAAAGGTTAAGTCTGACTGGAGGTTGTTTTCTGAATCGATGAGAGCGTAATAGCGTAAATCTGCCAGAAGTTTGGGGGCAATATAAAGGCGGCGACCGAGCTCTTGTGCATATTGAATGCGTTGGAGAACGTCTTGATCTAAATTGAAGCGAATGCTGTGAAATATCACGCGAGAGCGAGTAATTTGCTCTTGCTCAAATTGGATATAGGGCTCTAAATCGAGAGCGTTACGCTTCCAAGACTTATTGAACTGCTTTCGGGAAATAGAATGCGGCACGGGAAAATTTCTCTATCCTTACCCTTGCGGTTGCGATGAATCTCAGGGAGACCGATCCTTGCCAGAACCCCATTGCAGCGACGCCTGCACCAAACCAATGACAAACTCTAGCAATCCGCGCCACTGTTTTTCTCCGGCTGTGACGCCCTCTTTGTGAATTTGGAGAATGACATCCCGATGAGGATGGTGAAAAATTTCTTGAGGGTAGCGGTTAATCACATCACCATCTAGCTGAATCACAGTTTGAGCATAAATCATATCTGTAGTTACCGCTTTTTGCAAAACTTCGGGTTTAACATAGCCCGGTTGCTCGGCTTGTTTGCTGTGTAGTGCCTTGTTTCGACTATCCAGTGCGGTTTTTAGTTCGCTAACCTTGCGTAAACTGCGTAAGAAACGGCAGCTTCTGAGAACTCGTTGGGCTTTGAAAATCTCTTCGGGATTGGTGGGAGTGATTGGGTCTGGTAGTCGTGTTTGGATGTGGTGCAATTCTAGGGTTGGATCGGTGAGAATTTGGTTTTCCCCTATGGTCGAATCTAGAACCGATGGATCGTAAAACTCCGAGGATGGGTCGCTCAAGAGCAATGCGTACTCAAGTTCTAGGCTTTTGCGTAACTCCAGGTAGCGATCGCGCAACGATTCGTGAATTCCCTGCTGTTCCAAATAGTCCTGCGAGATGGGGTAAATGTCCCGATAGGCTTCCCACGCAATGAACTTTTCTCCAGTAATCTGCTCAACGACCATTGTGTTCACTTCTAGCGCCGTGATGTCGATGAGCACTTCTCCCAAAGATTGCAAAAATTCATTCAGGTTTCGATTCAAACCAGAATTAACAGGTCTGCTGTGGGGTATGGGTAAGTCTGTAGTCTTTTTCCGCTTTCGGTTTTGAGTCTTGATCATCGCCGTCAACCTACCTACTTCTAGCTATTCTGGTTTGGGGAGCGACTTGGAGGGGGTGGGGGTGGCACTCTTTTGCCATCAGACTTGGGTTTAGCGATCGCGTCCTCCTCTTGACCTGCCAGTGTATCAAAAGGGTTGTCAGAAACGCTGGGCTCAAACTCCTCTGGCAAAGCTGAATCTGTAGAGAAGTCGGACTCCACGCTTTCATTGCGATCGAGCTTGTTCGTCTCCAACTCAGCGGATTTCCAATCCTCCAGGGTTCCAGACAAGTCAATACCCGTGCCTGTATGGCTATTTCTTTCTAACGAGGATGGAGAGGGTTCGAGGTCTTCATCGGTAAAGTCATCCCAATCCTCATTCTCTTCTAAGTCCGAGCCCAACCCACCAAGCGGCGGTGTTGCAAAGGGGTCTGAGTCTTCCACTAAGTCTCCCCAGTCCTCATCCTCTGAGATCTCCAAAGACTCCATATCAACCACGGGTGCCTCAAATACAGGCTCTGACTCTTCCATCACCCAATCATCCCACTCGTCATCCTCTTCCAGATCCAAGGACTCCAAATTGGGAATGGGTTTGTCTAACTCAGTGTCCGGTTCGTCTTCAACCAAGTCTCCCCAATCCTCATCCATTGAGGAGCTTGGGGTTTCCAAGTTCTGTTGTGCTACGATTGGAGGCGATTCAAAATCCTCCCGCCTCAGAGTTTCCCAAGCCTGATTTTCAAATTCGTTTGATTCCCTTGGTTCAGACTTCGGTTCTGCCTCCATGAAGTCCCCCCAGTCCTCATCCAGCGGGGAAATTGAGGCTTCAAGGTTCTGCTGTTCTAAGGTTGGAGGAAATTCAAAGTCTTCTCGACTGATGAGGCTTTCCCAATTCTGATTGTCGAGTGAATCTGATTCCCGCCTATCAGGCTGTGAGGTGTCCTCAACCAAGTCCCTCAAATCCTGATCAATTGGGACGTTGGCGGCTCCCAGGTTCTCCTGTTCTGAGGCTAGGGGTAATTCAAAATCTTCCGGCTGGAGATTTTCCCAAACCTGATTCTCTGGTGAGCCTAATGCCCCCCGCTCAGACTCCGGTTCGTCTTCAACTAAATCATTCCACTCCCAATTCTCGCGAAGGTCTGAGTCCGAAGCCTCTGGGGTCGGTGGCGGTGCGACAGGTAAAGACTCCAGTAAATCTAAGACCGAGTTATCCCAATCATCATCCTCCTCCTCATCTATTTCCTCATCCAATACCGGGGCTTGCTCTGTCCCTGGCGTCAGGGACGAAACCGGTAGTTCAGCGGAAGGGGAGGGTTGTTGGGCAATATCTTCCGTTGTTACGGTGACTGGACTGACAAGGGTCTCTATTAGTGTTGCCTCTGGAGGTTCGGCGACTAATCCAGCGTCAGGGATTTCTTGTGCTGTTGCGGTGTCTGGGCTGACAATCGCATCTGTCACCGCCGTCTCTAGGGGTTCGACGACTGACCCAGCGTCACCTATATTCTCAACCGGGGGTAATCGCTGACTTTCCGCATCCAATGATTCGGGCTGAATCAAAGGAGGTGTTGTATCTGGATAATGCAGAGCCACTAAAACCTCGAATAGCTTTTGCAAACTCTTGAGGTTGTTCTCAATTAACTGACTGCCTTCAGCCACCTGCTCAAGGTGGAATTGCTTCAATTCCCGGTAGCGACCGTTGCCGATAAACTCTTCGCCAATCTCGTGTTCGACCTCTCCCTCAATCATATTGATGCGGGTACGCAGGCGATGACCGGGTTGGGCTTCGGATATCTCAACATCCTCTTCTGAGGGAACCCAAGTCGTAAATTTCAACTCAACTGCTTCGCTGAGTGCCAGAGCCAGCGCCTCAGGTATGTTACCCGCCTTAAGTTGTGCTTTAAAGTCATCGCTAGACGCCATATATTATAGTATCCCCACTGAAATCGGCGGTTCGCAGGTCAAGAAACTGCCTAAAATTTTTCCGTAATTGTCAAGTTTTACTGTATATTTTCCGGATTGGACGGAGGGAGGACAGAATTTCCATCCCCAAGCCGGTGTGATGCCTGTGGCAGATGGGTTAAGGTACTGGTCAGAACAGTAAATAGCTGTTGCAAGTTTTCCAAGTTGTGCTGAATAATTTGGCGTCCTTGTTGAACTTGCTCCATGTGAAATTGCCGCAGTTCGGTATAAGGACCATTGCCAATGAACCGACTGCCAACTTCCGTGTCGATCGCACCCTCTACGATATTCATCCGGGTACGCATTCGGCTATCGGGAGCGGGTTTTTCCGAGTCTGCGGATTTCGTCGCCTCTGAGTTCTTCGATGAGGATACCCAGGTTGTGATTTCCAACTCAACGGCTTCACCCAGTGCCAGGGTCAGGGCATCGACAATCCTTCCTGCCTTGAGTTGTTCTTTGAAGTCGTCGCTGATTGCCATAAGGTTTTGCTTGCCTCAAGCGATGAAGATAGCTTGCATCTTAGACTAGAAGTGCCTTGACTATAGCAAACCTCTGCCCCTCCTTAACAATTTTCATCTTTCAAATCCTACTGTCAACCCGACAGCGACTGGCTATTGTATCATCTGTGTGTTGAGCCTAGGTGAGCTGCTGCAATCGGGCATGGCAACTAGTCCAAACGCTTTGACTCATCGCCAGAAGTCGGTGGCATCATAGCCCAACTGCCTCAGCATGTGGCGCAGAAGCGGTAGGCTTAGACCAATAACATTGCTGTGGCAGCCTTCCAGCTTTTCCACAAAAAGTCCGCCTCGACCTTCCAAGGCAAAGCAGCCAGCACAGGTAAGGGGTTCACCCGTCTCCACGTAAGATTGAATGGCGCGATCGCTCACATTGGCAAAGTACACATTTGTGGTGCCGTGGCGGACGACGGTTTTGTTTTTAGCGACATCAATCAAGGCATGACCGGTGTACAGTACGCCCATCGTCCCTCGCATCTGTTGCCAGCGTGCGATCGCTTCTTCTGCATTAGTCGGTTTTCCATGAATCTCGCTTCTTACACTCAACACCGAATCACAGCCCAAAATGAGAGCCTCGCTAAATTGACTCGCGACAGTCTCGGCTTTTTTCAGTGCAAGAGCCTCCACCAAAGCCACTGGGTCACTTAACTGTACTTGAGATTCATCAAAATCACTTTGGCAAACCACTGGTTCAATCCCAGCATTTTGCAACAAGCGTCTGCGAGCAGGCGAAGCGGAGGCTAATACAAACGTTGGGATATGCATAAACTTCATAAATTGAGGACGCTTTGGTCAGAGACAGTCAGTAGGTAGACTCAAATAAACTACATTTCGTAGTTGTGTTTTAGCGCTAAAGGGCAACTACAAGCCCTAAACCATCTTTAGTTTAATTATGTCTACCTCAGTTAGTTCACCTCGCTAATTAGCAAAAATCCGTTTTGAGGAAATGCTTAGATTAAGACTACACAATTAACCACCGTTACTATGCAAGTTCACGCATCTGCTTCTGATACCAATGTGATTGGAGAAAGTGGCAGATGTGGGTAGGAGCGAATGGCAAGAGAGTCCCTAAAAAGGGTTGATCTATCGTAAGGTCACTATAAGTCGGTATGAGATATTAAAGACTATGCTACCTCTTGGTTCCAAAAGTGTTAAAAAGGTTCCACTTCGCCTTGTTCTGGTAGTGCCATTTGTGCTACAAATCTCGACCGCCGTGGGGATAGTGGGGTATCTCTCCTTCAGAAACGGTCACCAGGCAGTCAATGACCTTGCTCATCAGTTAATGAATAAAGTTAACAGACTCGTCGATCAGCATCTTGATACATACCTGGCAACGCCTCATCAAGTTAATCAGATTAATGCCGATGTTATAGAACAAGGACTGCTAGACACAGGAGACTTGCAAGGTATAGGGCATTTTTTCTGGAAACAAATGCAACTGTATGATTTTAGCTACATCAACTATGGGCTGGTAACTGGCGAATACTCAGCAGCTGGGCATTTGGAGGGCGATGTTAAGGTTTCCCTGAGTGAAACGTCGCCCAATACCAAGGGAAAAAACTACAATTACGCAACAGATAGCCAGGGAAATCGCACTAAGATGATCGCGGTCTATGAGGACTACGATCATCGAACAGAAGCTTGGTATATCGATGCCGTTCGGGCTGGGAAACCTGTCTGGAGTCAAGTTTACCTGTGGGATTCAACTCCCGAATATGTCGCGATCGCTGCAAGCCGTCCCATCTACGACGACACCAATAAGCTTATCGGTGCGGTAAGTGTCGATCTCCTCCTATCAAATATCAGTGATTTCTTGCGCAAATTAGAAGCTAGCCCGTCAGGAAAGACCTTTATTGTAGAGCGCGACGGGCTAGTGATCGCTAGTTCAAGTTCCGAAAAACCCTTTACTTTAGTGAACGGCAAAGCGCAACGACTCAATGCCTTAAAAAGTAGCGATCGCTTGATTCAAGCGACAACCCAGTATTTAGAGAAAAAGTTTGGCAACTTTAAGACTATTAAGGACAGCCAAGAACTTGATTTTCAGTTCAAAGGTGAGCGTCAGTTTGTCCGGATAACACCTTGGCGTGACAAATTTGGTCTGGATTGGTTAGTAATAGTTGTTGTTCCAGAAAGCGACTTCATGGCACAAATCAACGCCAATACCAATACCACGATTTTGCTGTGTCTAGGAGCATTGGCGCTGGCTACAGGGTTGGGAATTTACACCTCCCGCTGGATTGCTCAACCTATCCTTCGTTTAAGCGCAGCAAGTAGCGAAATCGCCTCTGGCAACCTTGAGCAAACAGTAGACATTAAAGGCGTCAAAGAACTCAGCATTTTGGCGCAATCCTTTAACCGCATGGCAGGACAACTACAGGAGTCTTTCACGGCTCTGGAGAAAACGAATGAAGAGTTAGAAAAGCGAGTTGAACGGAGAACGGCTGAGTTAAAAAAAGCCAAAGAATCTGCCGATGTCGCCAACCAAGCCAAAAGCGAATTTCTAGCAAATATGAGCCATGAACTTCGTACCCCTCTGAACGGAATTCTCGGCTATGCACAAATTCTGCAACGGGATAAATCTGCCACGCCTAAACAGCAGGATGGACTCAGCATCATTCACCAGTGTGGCTTCCACCTCCTAACACTGATTAATGATATTTTAGATATTTCCAAAATCGAAGCTAAAAAACTCGATTTCTACCCCACAGCTTTCCATTTTGAAACATTTTTGTTAGGTATCAAAGAAATCTGTCGTATCAAAGCTGAACAAAAAGAAATTGATTTTACCTATCAGATACTTAATCGCCTCCCTTCTGCCATTCATGCCGACGAAAAACGTCTGCGTCAAGTTTTAATCAACCTTTTAGGCAACGCGATCAAGTTTACTGACCAAGGTGGCGTGATGTTTAAAGTTGGTGTAGTAACTGACTCTCCAGAATTTATTCATCCGTCAGAAGCAGCAGATACAGAACCACAAACCGCTAATAGCCAACAACCCATCATTCACAAAATTCGCTTTCTAGTTGAAGATTCCGGGGTTGGTATGAACTCAGAACAATTGGATAAAATATTTTTACCTTTTGAGCAGGTGGGAGATAGCGCACATAAAGTAGAAGGCACTGGCTTAGGGCTGGCAATCAGTCGCAAAATCGTAGAAATGATGGGCAGTGACATCAAAGTCGAGAGTACCTATGGGAAAGGTAGCAAGTTTTGGTTCGATCTCGACTTAAGGGAATCAACAAGCTTTATCGAGCCAGCTTCTTTCAAATCCAGACAAAGCTTAGTGGCTTACCAAGGAGAAAAACGGACGATTCTAATTGTAGATGACCGTTGGGAAAATCGCTCGGTGATTGTCAATATGCTAGAGCCGATCGGCTTTGAGGTTATTGAAGCCGGGAATGGGCAAGAGGGTTTGGAAAAAGCCCATGAATATCAAGTGGATGTGATTATTACTGACCTAGCAATGCCTGTTATGGATGGTTTGGAGATGTCCCAACGACTGCGAGAGTCAGAAGAATTGAAAGATATCATCATTATTGCTTCGTCTGCTAGTGTATTTAGTTTTGATCGCCAACAGAGTCGGCAGGCAGGCTGTAATGATTTTATTCCCAAGCCCGTGCAAAGCGAAGAATTACTCAACCAATTACAGCATTATTTAGGCTTAAAGTGGATTTATGAAGCCCAGGAAGAATGGGCGAACCAGACTCAGGAGACTGCTATCCCAATGAGCGAAATGGTAATCCCTCCAAGGCAAGAGCTAACGGCTCTACATAAAGCGGCGAGAAGTGGATATATTCTAGACATTAAAGCAGAGGCCAACCGACTTAAGCAGGTAGACTCCCAATATGCCGCATTTGCTGACAAAATTATAGAACTTGCTGAAGCATTTGAAGATGAAGCGATTGTGAAATGGGTCACTCCATACCTCTCTTAAGTTCAAATATGAAAATTATTCAACAAAATTCTATTCTAATTGTTGATGATACTCCCACAAACCTTAAAGTTCTTTTCGAGCTTTTGAGTGAGTCTGGCTTTAAAGTCTCTATTGCTAAAAGTGGCGAAAGCGCACTGGAAAAAGTACAAGAAGCATTACCCGATTTGATTTTATTAGATGTGATGATGCCGGGAATTGATGGATTTGAAACCTGCCGTCGCTTGAAAGCCGATCCGAGAACTAAAGATATTCCAGTGATTTTTATGACCGTACTCTCTGAAGTCCTGGATAAGGTCAAAGGATTGAAACTAGGGGCTGTTGACTATATCACGAAACCGATAGAACAAGAGGAAGTTTTAGCCCGCATTACTGTTCATCTTGAACTTCGTAAAGCTCAACTACGGCTGGTGCAAGAAGAGAAAATGTCTGCCTTAGGACAACTGGTTGCTGGAGTTGCCCACGAAATTAACAATCCTGTGAATTTTATATATGGGAATTTGTCTCACGCTCAGCGAGATGTTGATGATTTGCTGAAATTATTGCATCTGTATCAAGCTTATACCCCTGAACCCATTCCAGAGATTCAGACTTATTCGGAAGAAATTGATTTAGACTTCCTCGAAAGTGACCTCCCTCAACTCATCCATTCGATGCAGGTGGGAGCCGAGAGAATTTTGGAAATCGTGCGATCGCTGAAAATTTTCTCCCGTCTGGATCGGACAAAATCTCAACCCGTTAACTTGCATGAGCTGATTGATAGTACCCTGATGCTCTTAAGCAGCCGTCTACGATCCAAGTCTCAGCATTCAGATTTCCGGCGTCCAGATATTGAGGTGGTTAAGGAGTATGGGGAGTTACCCTTTGTGGAGAGTAACGCAGGGCAACTTAGCCAGGTTTTTATGAATCTCCTGACGAATGCGATTGATGCCATTAATGAAAAGTTTGAGAATGGGGAAAACATTCAAACCATTCAAACAGCCCAGACCCAAGACTTTATTCCCAGAATTATCATTCGTACAGAAATCACGCCAGACCAGCTAAACGCGGTGATTCGGATTAAAGATAATGGGATAGGAATGACTGAGGATGTACGCCAGAGGATGTTTGAACAATTTTTTACGACTAAACCTGTGGGTCAAGGGACAGGTTTAGGCTTATCGATTACCCGCCAAATTGTTGTTGTCAAGCATGGGGGAACCCTAGAGGTCAATTCGACACGGGGAGAGGGTTCAGAATTTGTCATTACCCTTCCCGTGAAGTTTGAGCATGATTGAGGGGGACGTTTAATATACAGAAAACGATTTAACGACTTGCTCTAGTACATTCCGCATCTTATTCCAACGTTTCTCTGTAGTCGAAGCATTGAACGTAAAGAGTTTGCCACGACTCACGGCAACAGCAGCGAGGTTATGCCGTTCTTGGTTAGGAAGCTTGACATTGTATTCCAGAAGATAATAGGTCTTATCACCAGACTCACGCGCTTCGGCATTCACCAATTCTGCTTTTCGACCCGAATCCGGAGGCGCGATCGCATTTTTTTGCAACTGGTACCCGACTTCCCCCGGCGTTCCTAATTCTTGCAAGGTTTTCCCGCCTGGTACCTCACTGAACACGACACTGACATTTTCCGTCCGCTCAACCAAATCGCGGAACACAATATCTGGCCCATTAGTCACTTGGACTGGTACCCAACCATTAGGATAGAGAAACTCATAGCCGTCAAGGCTATCCACATAGCTCTTCAATCCGCTGACGCCGGTAGTGCATCCATGTAAACCCAGGCTCAACACCAGCAGCAGTAGTGCGGCAATTGCTTTGAGCATCTTTCTCTCCGTTGAATCCAGCTGCTCTATTTTCTCATCTTTAGGGGACTGTGCTGGGTTAAGTTGTTGGATAAAAAAATTGTGTTTTCTGGCGTTCTATCATATTCATTACACGGCTTTTAATCTGTTCTTAAAGATTGGAGCTACGGAATTCGGCGTGAGTTGAGAGTTTTAACGGCGTTCACTCAAAACTTGAGTTAACGACTTAAGCAAGAATGCTGTGTTAGAGGAAACTTATGAACCAGACTTATCGAATACTCGCTGTTTTGGGATTTGCCACAATACTAGCTGGACTGCCTGAAATGGTCTATGCCCAGTTTTCCCCTTCTCGCTCGCTGGTTGCAGCCCAGCAAGAGAAACAGACGAGCGCTGTGGACTTGTATAACCGAGGTGTGGATAAACTTAATGCTGGTAATTATCAAGGAGCGATCGCGGACTTTAATCAGGCTTTGCAAATCGACCCCAACGACGCGGATACTTACTATAACCGGGGCTACGCCCAGCACACTCTAGGCCGCTATGATCAGGCGCTCGCCGACTACACACAAGCGATTCAGCTTAACCCCAAGTTTGCCCAAGCTTACAGCAATCGAGGCTATACCTATTTTGTTTTAAAGAATTACCAGCAAGCGATCACTGATGCGACGAAAGCCATTGAGCTCAATCGCGACAGTGACAACGCCTATGTAAGCCGGGGTAATGCTCACGATGAACTCG
>NZ_DATNPA010000706.1:0-3571 GCF_036703385.1 Allocoleopsis sp.
ACTGGGCCAAAGTAATCCAATAAAACTTCCGTACCCTGCTCATCAAAGTACCGTTCTGGGGTGGCGGATAGGGCGAGACGCAAGCCAATATTTCGAGGCAGACTTTGCTCTAAGCGGGGTGCACCTAAGTTATGGGCTTCATCGCCGATAATCAGCGTTTTATCGGGAAAGTACTTGAGTTGAGATTGCAACCCCTCTCCGATGAGTGTGGAATTGGTGGTGATGACAGTGAGAAAGGGTTGATTGCCAGACTGAACGTTGTAAAGTGCCGTTGAGAGTTGACTTTGCCAGTTGCGAACAGTCTCGAAGGCTAAGATGGGTTCCAGGTTAAAGGTTTGGCATTCTCGCGCCCATTGGGTGACAAGATGGCGGTAAGGGCAGACGACAAGTAAGACTTGCAACCCGATTTTTTGATACAGTTGGGTTGCGATCGCAAGTGCTGTAATTGTCTTTCCGCTACCCGTCGCCATCTTCAGCGTTCCTCGCCCTGAGCAAGCAAACCAATTCGCCACAGCTTGCCGCTGATACTGTCGTAGTTTAATTGTGGGGGGTATTCTAGGACATCCTGGCGGGGACTGATTTCTCTTGGATGAACGCTGATGGTAATTGCCCTTAGCTTCAGCTACCGCACAGAACGCCTTTAGAGAGTGGTTCTCAATTTGTATGAACGAACGTCCGTCATATAAATTCCGAGCTTGATGCTGATTGTGAACTTCATAAATATTCTTTGAGAACCGCTCCACTATCCGACTGCCCCTGCTACTATTTTTTATTCTTAAGTTTCACTTTCAGCAGTAGCCTAGTTTGCCTAATATACTACAAAACTTGGTGCGTTGTGACATTTTAGCTATATTTATTACTCCAAGTAGGGGAGAGGCATACCGTAACTCTGAACAGCACTTAATTAAGCCCTAAAGAGTTGGATAGAGAACTTTAAAAGTTTATCAGACACCAGATTAGCCACGGCTTCTTATACAAAGGCTCAATTTTTAGCTGACGTCCTTTGAATTTGATATTATTCAACGGATGTTTGAATCATAATCTGTTTAATCCGTTTGAGAACGCGCATGATGTCATAAAGTTGATTGCGACGGGGGAGGAGTAAAGAGAAGATATTAGATAAATCGTACTGAGGGTTATCTTGAATTAACAGCTTGATAAACTGAAATTCATCGCCGTTAGTGATTAATCCGTAAACGGGGCGTTCTAGGTTGGGGTTTGCCATCATGTAAGTGAGGGCTTGGGGTAGGGCGACGGAGAAAGCGATGGTTGACTTGGATTCGACGACTAATACCCAGAGTTGCTGTTGAATAATCAGGGTGTCGATGCGTCCCCGCAGCAGTTCGCCTTTGTCTTCTAGGAGGAGTTCGACTTCAGGTTCTGTGGTAACGAAGAAGGGTTCGTCATATAAACCAGCTAGGGTTAATAAGGGAGAAATTAGCAATTGATTAATCGTGCCTTCTGCTAGAGAACTCCGTTTTCTATGGCGATAAAATCTATTTCTAATTTGGTCTAAAGTAGCGACTTCAGAGTCATTGAGTTCGGGTAATTTATTACTCCATTCACAGAAGAATTGTTCATTTTCTGTAGGACGGAGATTAAACCTTTCCTCAAGGTCATCTAGACTGGTGATGGTTTTGCCTATAGGACGGGTCTGTACCATAATTCATTCAATTTGGTTAGGATATCTGTTACAAGTCTAATTATAATTGCAACATTTCGGAGATAAGGCCGATCGGAAGAGTTTGGACAAAATGAAACCAATGATGAGCTAGCTGTAATTTGTGACATGGTTCAATTTTTACCTGGTGTCCCTGCTTATCGAGAAAAATGGCTTGATTAGTATCGCTGCCAAAACCACTATTTGGTTTATCGATGGGATTCGCCACGATCGCCTTACAGTTTCGCTTCAAAGGGGCGATCGCAAACGCTCAAATCTTCTTCCTGCTACCCGTCGCCCTCTTCACGATCAGCGCCAAACTTGGATAGCTGGCCCAATATTGGTAATGAAAACTTGTCCGTCAGGACTGAAGGCTAGAATGGGATTGGGAAGAGGAATTCCTCCAAAGGTGCGGATTAATGAGCCAGTTTTGGAATTCCATATCTTTACAAGTTGCCCTCCAGGATTGTCGTGATTCGCAACGTAACTCGCTAAGGTTTGCCCGTCGGGACTGAAGGTAACATTAACCGCATTCTTGTAGAAATTTCCTTCAAGATTAGAAACTTGTTTCCCAGATTTCCAATTCCATAATTTCAGAGCTGGATTATTGTTAGTATTTAGAGCGTTGTAATCTGTACGAGTACTGGCAAGCGTTTGCCCATCTCGGCTAAAGGTAACCGAGCGAATTTCTCCGATGTCTACTAATCGGCTCAGGAGTTTTCCTGTTTTGAGTTGCCACACTTTTATCGATTTATCAGCGCTACCACTTGCTAGGAATTGTCCATCGGCACTGAGTGCGATCGCATGAACTGGCTTGGCGTGCGCCTGTATTGTGCGGATGAGTTGTCCCGTTTTCAGGTTCCATAACTTAATCGTGTTGTCGGAACTTCCACTAATCAGCGTCTGCCCATCTGGAGTAATGACAATGGCATGAACGGCGTATTTATGCCCCTTGAGCGTTCTAATTTCTTGTCCGATTTTGACGTTATAAAGTTTAATCGTCTTGTTAGACATCCCAGCCGCGATCGTTTGTCCGTCGGGGCTAAATGCAATGGAGTAAATATAGTCACCGTGTAGCCCCCCAACTCTGCGATCAGGTGCTTCTTGATCGGAAGAGCTATCGAAAAATTCGGATATAGAACCTTTAAATAGGGTGAGCAGTTGTTCTCCAGTTTTGAGGTTCCAAAGGGTGAAAAAACTCTCACCCCCACCACCAGCCCGTGCATAGTTATGGCTGCCAAGTGCCAGAATTTGACTATCTGGACTAATTGCGATCGCACTCACAGCCTCCCACTTTAGATTTTCACCGATTGTTTGTACAACTCGTGCATTTTCCCAAGGCTGAGTTGAGGCAGGAATGTTACTACCAGTATTAAATAAATCTTTGCCTTGGTTATCATCTAAGTTAACGCGAAGCAGATTCGCATTGGTGAAATTTGCACCTGTTAAAACAGTTCCTTTGAGAAAAGCATCCCGCAAATCAGCCCCACTCAAATCGGCTCCATTGAGGTTAGCAAAGTTAAGGGTTGATGCTCTTAAATCAGCCCCTTTCAAGTTTGCCTGACTGAGGTTAGCACGTAGTAAATCACTATCCAGTAAAATGGCATTACTCAAGTTGGCTCCCTGAAGGTTGACGAGAGACAGTCGCGCCCCACTCAAGTTGGCTCCCTGAAGGTTAGCTCCAATTAGGTTAAACCCATTAGGGTCGGCTACAGGATCGCCACGCAAGTCGAGTCCAACCAAATCACACTTAGGACATTGTTTAGTTTTGAGTAATTGTTTAACCTGGGCGGGATTTGCAGCAATGCTTGGAACACAATAGCTGAGGGAACTTAGCAAGGCTGCTGTTGTTAAAATGATGCGCTTCATGGAAGAGGAGTTGCGATCGCACTACTGGCGGCTACTGAATCT
>NZ_DATNPA010000707.1:0-6208 GCF_036703385.1 Allocoleopsis sp.
TTCAACTTGATAAACCATTTGAAAAGAGTCTATTGCCTCTTTAAGCTGAGAAATTGCTCCATCTTGACTACTACCTTGACCTACTAACCCATTTTCCAGACACAAAGCAACCCAGTAACCTGCACTTTTTCTCAAAATGGCTGTATAAAATTCCATTTTTGTTTACTTAATAGCAATTAAATAGTTTTTCAATAAAATTTGAACTAAAAACACTTACTAATGGCAAGAGAAATGAAACAAGGAATTACGCAACTAGTTACGCTATCCGCTACATGTAGAGGCAAGGCACCTTACCCCTACAAAGATAGAGTATTTAGGCAGAAAATGAGTAACTTTTGACTTACTTATGAACTCATTACTCACTCACTCCCGGTTCACCATCAAAACTAATTAAGCTTAAATGATCGCGGTCTTGAATCAGGTATTTGGCAACTAAATATCCAGCAATTGTCCAAGTTTGATAGAGCCTCGCCTCTCTCCCAATTACATCACCATCCTTACCATCGTAATATTCAGGCCACTCATCATCCAGTAAGTAATTTTCAGCCAGCTGAATTGCCCGTTCAGCTATATCTATTTTCTTCGTTTTTAGAGCGGCAGCTGTTAAAGACCAGAGCATAACTGGCCAACTTCCACCATTATGGTACGACCAAGGGACATTTTTGGGGTCGCATCCTGTTATACTCTCCCAATCCCGTTCCTCAAGGGCTGGATAACACAGTTTCATCGGCATATGTCCCATCAGTTTTGACCATTGCAGGTCAATTAAATGCATAATGCTTTGTGACTGGTCAGGTGTAGCTAATCCAGAAATAATACTGAGCAAGTTACCTTGAGAAAAAAATCGAAAATCGATCCAGCCAACACCCAGATTTCCGACTAAGTAACCTCCTTTTCGATCTACCCAAGGAAGTACCCATTCAGGAACAGAATTCTCGTAGATGTTGAACTTATTTAAAGCCGTTTCCCCAAACTCTTCCGTCTGGTAGCGATAGATTGCCCTCACTCGTTTGGGGTCTAGCCAATACCGTTCTCGAATGTATTGAGTCAGCAAATACAAACGGCTATCGACCTCCCGCTTTTCAATATAACTTTCATTCGTAAGCAGTTCGTAACGAGCAGAACGCAAAGCATGATGAAATAACGCTTGAATTTCCAACGGATGCCCATAAACCCCCATCCGGCGATCAATCATAAACGCCGCTTCTGGCACTAACATGGTTGGGGTCATGTCGAATCGCTTGCTCAAGCAAATATCCAAAATTAATTGAATACCCCGTTGAAATTCTATACGGTGGGCAATGCATTCTTCCGGTCGGTTGGCTATCTTACAAGCCTTCTCATAAGCCCGCAACAGAATAATCCACCACAAACCCGAATCAACAGGTGTTACTCGACCAATTGCTCGCTGACCAAAATCCGGTTCAATTTCTTGATTTGAGGTTACTTCAAAGCTAGCAGGCATCAAACCTTCTCCTAGCCGAATCCCATCAATGAGAAGTTCTTTCCCTTCCCAAGTTTGCCTCACTTCACCAAATAAACCTTGACCTCTTTTTAGCCCAGCTCTGTCAGACTGCAAAGCTAAGGTAAATTCAAGAAAGTTGCGGACAATTTCTCTTTCCCCTTGCATGAGAAAGGCAAGTCCTGAAGGAACAAAATCCCGGACAAAGCAATGTCCATAATTGAGTTGTTCTTCTTGAGGCCCTTCTTCTTTCGCCGCTACTGTCCCGACAGGCTGTTGCTGATAAGTCATCACTGACTGCTTAAGTCTTGCCTGAGCCTCTTCTACTATCCGGCTATTCATCACTCTGGTCTGCACTGTTTTTTGTCTCTTCTATTGAACGAATAAAATCACAACCTCAACAAGAGAAATCTCGCCTAATTTGGAAAGATGAGCCTTGATGAGAGGATACTGGTATGGAGTATAGGAATCGGAGAAGCACCCTTGAGCCTTGATGCGATCGTTATTGGTAGCGGCATTGGCGGATTAACGGCTGCCTCTCTACTGGCACGGTACGGCGATCGCGTGCTAGTGTGCGAGAGCCACACGATCGCAGGTGGTGCCGCTCATAGTTTTAAACGACGAGGGTTTGAGTTTGATTCGGGTCCATCATTTTACTGCGGTTTAGGTGACCAACGCCCCAGCCTTAACCCGTTGCGGCAAGTGCTGGACGTTCTGGGCGAGTCACTACAAGTCGTTCCTTACGACCCTTTGGGATATTACCACTTCCCGGAAGAAACGTTTCCGGTTTATAGCAATAGCGATCGCTACCGAGAGGCTGTTGCTCAGATTACACCCCAAGGAGCTAAGGAACTTGAAGGATTTGAAAAACGCTTGTTGCGCCTCTATGACTGCTTACGGAATATTCCAACCCTTGCTCTGAGAGCCGATTGGCAGCTCATTCCTATCCTATTGGGACGCTATTTACCCTCCCTGTTCAAACTACTGCCTCAACTGGGTATTATCCAGGGTTCCGTTGGGGGTGTTATGGACAAAGAGGTTTGTGACCCTTGGGTGCGGCGGTTAATTGATTTAGAGTGCTTTCTCCTATCGGGACTGAAGGCAAACGGCACGATCGCACCAGAGGTAGCATTTATGTTGGGTGAACGCACCCGTGCGGGTGTGGAGTATCCAATTGGGGGCAGTGGGGCAATTGTTGACGCCTTGGTACGCGGTTTAAAACGCTGGGGTGGTGAGTTACGACTGAATGCTCATGTTGAGCAAATCTTGGTCGAAGCAGGTAGAGTCGTTGGGGTACGGTTACGGCAGGGGGAAATCCTCAAAGCCCCTGTGGTCATCTCCAATGCTACGATTTGGGATACTTTTGTAGGGTCAAACGGTCGTTTGCCCCTAGTGCGACAAGAAGACTTACCCCAGTCTTACCGCCAAGCTGCCTTAGAGACACCTGCGGTTGATAGTTTCATGCACTTACACCTGGGTATCCGGGCAGAAGGATTAGGGGGGCTGACAGGGCATCATGTGGTTGTTCACGATGCCAGTAAGGATATTACAGAACCGGGAAATACGTGCATGATTTCCATTCCCTCCGTATGGGATGCCAATCTCGCCCCAGAGGGGCATCATGTGGTTCATGCCTATACTTTAGAACCCTACGAAGGATGGCAACGGGAGGAGGGGTATGAGGAGAAGAAGAAAGTGCGATCGCAACCCTTATTTCGTGCCTTGGAACGCATCATTCCCGATATCCGACAACGCATCGTCTTAGAACTGATCGGCACCCCCCTAACTCACGCCCACTACCTGCGCCGTTATCAAGGAACCTATGGCCCTGCGATCGCGGCGGGTAAAGGGATGTTTCCCAGTTGCCAAACCCCGATTGCTGGTTTATACCGCGTCGGGGATAGCACCATGCCAGGGATTGGGGTTCCTGCGGTTGCCGCATCCGGTATCCTCTGTGCCAATACCTTGGTGACGCCTCAACAAACCTCAGAATTATTGGTAAATCTAAGCAAGAACTGACTTGGTTTCTTCGCTAATTTTGCTAGTTTCTGGCTCAATTTCTGCTGGATTTTAGATTATCGTGGTTTCGGTACAACCGTTGTTAAGGGGATAAAACTTGAGTAAAAGCCAAGGTTGTTGCGGTGTCCTAGTTAATGGAAGTGACTTTCTGGGAGCGAATCAATACTGTTGATACTTGTAGGAATTCACCTATGAATCAACTTAGGTAATCATTATGCCCTCCTTTGGCTCTATCTCCCGTCGTGACTTGATTGCTGCATTACGCAATGCTGGTTTTGAAGGGCCATATTCAGGTGGAAAGCACCAATTTATGGTTCGTGATAGTCTGCGAGTTCGGATTCCGAATCCGCATCAAGGAGACATTAGTCAGAATCTATTGGCAAGAATTTTGAAGCAGGCAGGGATTGACCGAGAGGAATGGGAAGATTTGTAGTTACACTGGTCTGCCAGCCATTTAGGCGACAGATTTGACTTTGATGGTCACGCCGTCAAATTCCGGCAGCTCATGACCCATTGCAATACCAACGATCACCCACTCCTCCAGCACATCTAAGAGTTCCTTGCGGCAGGTTTCTAGCGTACTACCTGTTGCCCATACTCCTGGTGCACCAGAAATTTCCCCGTAAAAGCCTTCTTCATCCTCAAGCAGTTCATAGTGTGCTGCTGCCATCGCCTTGTGAAGATATTCCTGAATCATTTGCCACCTCTAGGCATTGTTAAATATATCTTAGTGCGATTGCTCTTCTCAATCTCCCCAACAGGTGATTTGCAGAGGTTCGTGGGTAATGCACCGGTCTAATTGAGATTGCTAAACTATGGACTGGAACAACAATCAATGTTGAATCCAGGGCTGTAGCGGAGAATAATTACATGACAGGTAATCACAATATTGACACGGGCGGCGGTAGTTATAACATCCACACAGGCGGTGGTAATTACAACGCTTCTCTAACAAAAAAAGTATCTGTTTTCAGTCGGCGAGTCAATTGATATTACTCCCCCCTTAATAAGGGAGGCTGGGGGGGTCAACTCGGCAACTCATCACTTCACCATAATTCCCAAATTTCCTGAGTAATCCTCTCCAAAACCCCTTCCAAATTCTCGTATACTTCATCATTCGTAAACCTTAAAAACCTAATTCCAACTGACTCGATAAAAGCCTGTCTTTCCCGATCATATTCTTGTGCGCCATCTTGAAAATGGCTGTCTCCATCAATTTCTATCGCTAGTTTAAGTTCAGGGCAATAAAAATCGATAACGAACTGATCGACACCGTATTGGCTGCGAAACTTACAGCCTTCAATCTGCTTAGATTTGAGTTTTTGCCAAATCATAAATTCTGCTTTTGTCATATTCCGACGAAGCTGTTGCCGTTTCGCTTTTTCGGATGCTCTGTTATAAAGTTTGGTCATGGCTATAGTTGGGTTTTATAGATGGTCAGTCGTTATAAGTGTTTGCCCTCTTACCCCCCCAGCCCCCCTTGCTAAGGGGGGAGCAAGAGAAGAGGAAAGCGATCGCACTTTCTTCCCCTATCCCTACTCCTTCTCCTCACCTACAACACCAAGGTAAAGCCTGATAAACTCCTCAGCGGCGGCTGGCTCGATTTTCCTCAAAGCTACAACGATATCAGCAATGGTGTCACCCGTTGGGTCTATCTGTTCGTGATACCAGCGACCAACATTTGAGCGTCTAGTTTCCATTACTACTGCCAACCTATTCTGCGTAATTCCGTAGGTTTCTAAAACCTGCTTAAGGGCTTTGCCTACTTTTCCCATGCCCCTCTTCGTGAAGCGTGTCCCAAGGACATCGTGTCAGAGGCTGATGACTCCGTAAATGTCTCGTTTATGGAGACGTGATGTAGAATTGAGATGTCTCACATATGGAGACATTGTCTTTCACTAGAAACCATTACCAATGAAAAAATCCAAAGCGACGGAAGCACTCCGAGTCGCCACAGATATTGCTGCCATCAAAGCAGCACTGCATCAACGCGGCTATCGACTTCGCAAACAACCCAAACAGCCCGTTTGGAAAGTCATCATCACCCCCGAAATCTTCTACACGCTGACTTATCAACCCGCCCCAGTGAGCGCCTGGGTACTTCACCCGCAAGACAACGACATCAGACGCCAAACCCTTGAAACCATCATTCAACAAGCCATAAAAAAGCAACCCACAAACCACATTAGGAGGGCGTCATGACTTATGTAGAACGGCTCAATCCCTGGTGCATCATTCGCCCCTTCCCCAATATGCGTACCCTCATCGTCGGACGCTTTCGCCGCCGAGTTGACGCGGAAGGGCATCTACGAATCCTCAAGCAAATGATGCCAACTGTTCCCTTTGAAGTTGTTTTTGACGCAATGCCAGATGAGGTAGAAACCTGCGTGCAAAAGTCCCCGGAATAACTTCCCTAACCTCTCTTATTAAGGCTACCGTCTACACACATCTCCACGATCAACCTCAAAATGCTGCATTTAGCCCCCCTAACCCCCCAACTTTGGGGGAACCAGAACTTCAAAGTCCCCCAGAATTGGGGGATTTAGGGGGCGAGAAAGACTGGTGTATACACGAGTAGCCTTACTAAAGGATCGGGAGGGGTTCTTCCCAGATTCAGCACAGACTGCACCGACTCCACAACAGCCATGAATGTCCTACGCCGTCGCATCAACCCCGAAACCTTTGTCATTACCCGCAAACAACTCGCCAAATATCTCAAAACTGACC
>NZ_DATNPA010000708.1:0-36068 GCF_036703385.1 Allocoleopsis sp.
CCAAGGTGGTGTCAGGTCAATGACTTCACCCTGATAATTGATTTGCAGCGTTCCTAAGACTTCTTGCGCGACGGTAGTAATCAGATTCTCCGTCAGCTGCATCATGTCATTGTAGTCAGCGTAGGCTTGGTAAACCTCAACGGTCGTGAATTCAGGATTGTGGCGCGTGGAAACGCCTTCATTGCGAAAGATGCGCCCCAGTTCAAATACCTTTTCAAACCCACCCACCACTAGTCGCTTCAGAGGCAACTCCGTGGCGATCCGCAGGTACAGATCCATCTCGAGGGTGTTGTGATAAGTGATGAAGGGACGAGCATCCGCACCCCCCGCTTCACTCTGAAGCACTGGCGTCTCAATTTCCAGAAAGTCTTGCTCCTCCAAGTAGCGGCGAATGGCAGCTGTGATTTTGGCACGGCGTCGGAAGGTTTCCCGGACGGTGGGGTTGACTATCAAGTCAACATAGCGCTGGCGGTATCGCTTTTCTGTATCGGTCAGACCGTGCCACTTATCGGGTAAGGGTAAAAGTGATTTAGTCAGCACCGTGTAGTGGTTGACATAAACCGAGAGTTCACCTTTTTCTGTGCGCTTGATGGTTCCCTTGACACCGATAATGTCTCCCATATCGGTTAGCTGCTTCAGGTGGTTAAAGGCGTTGGGCACATCTGCCATCCCAGCGGTGATTTTCTGCTTATCCAAGTACAGCTGAATCGTGCCTGTTTCGTCTTGGAGATTGAAGAACGCGAGTTTTCCGAAGACTCGACGTGCTAAGATTCGACCTGCGATCGCCACTTCCAAATCAGCTTCCTCACCAGCCGACAAATCGACAAATTTTGCCTGGAGTTCTGCGGCGTGGTGGGTGGATTCCCAGTGGTAGGCATAAGGATTCATCCCTATGGCTTTAAGCTGTTCAACCTTCTCCAAGCGTGCTGCACGGATTTCTTCTAAATTTGAGTGACCTTGTGGTTCTTGCGGAGACTGCTCGGAGGACATAGTGGTGAATAACTAAAGGCTTGTGTTGTAGGACAGAAAGCGCATCCTTAAACATAGCTTTTAAGAGCGCCAGGGTTTAGCTCAATTAGGGGTAATGAGCGAAAAATTATAGAGCGATCGCTCTATTTTAGACGGCGATGGCGCGCGCTCTCTCTGAGCAGCTTCGGTGTTATCCCTGCTTAACGGGCTATACACGCATCAGCAGGGCCGATCACTGCCAAAAACAACGCTTTTATTTCTGATGTTGTTTGACCAAATCTTTCAGATAAGAGTGTGCTTGTTCGGGGGTTAGGAGAAAAATCTGACCATTACACAGAATTTCATACTTCCCTCCGTGATAACCATGCCCAGAAATCAGCCCTTTTTTGACAGCCTGATTGCCTAGCTTCGTTAATTCATTAGTTAAAACAACTTCCTTGGCGGCTGTTTGCCGATCCAGAATCTGTTCTTCTTTATTCTCTTCCATGTTTTGCTGCTCCTTCATAGTCCTGGTCTCTCCTGTATCAATGCGACACGTGATTCTTTAAAAGAATCCTCAATCCAAGTGTTCTGGCTTTGCCGATGCGCAAAGCGCAATCACTTGGTCCGTGCCACTCTATTCTTCGGTAACCACTGTTTGGACGCTAGTTCGTCCCTCTCAACTTCGTCCCACCGGGCAATGCTTTGCTAGGCTAACGATCACTCCAGAAAACGCAAGCGCTTACAAGCTCAACAAATTGGACGTTTGCCTGGATGCACCGCATGAATGTACTCACTGCCCGATAAGGGCCATCCTCGTTTGTAAGAGGCTTCCTCTGGCTTACCCCAGCCCAGCTGCAAGATAATTTCCAAAAACGTTGAATTTCCATGAACAGAGAGACTTGCCCATTCCGTTCTTTTTGCGATCGCTCCAATCTCATCGAGCCAAGTTCGGCGATAGTCTTTGCCTGAGTTAATGCTTAAGTACAAATCCATGTCCTGTGCCACACTGTACCAAAATGCCAGGAGCGAAGCCTTAGCTGCCTTGAGGATTTCCAAGTCACTAGAGAGCGCTACTAGCTGATCATCGATGGCAGGGTAGCGCAGAGTCTTCCCGTTCATCGTTAACTGCCGCCAAACAATGCCTGAAACTTGGTGTTGCTGCTGATAGCGATGAACCGCCGCCTTAAAGTCTCGATAAGCACTGAACTTTTGAATGCCATCCGGTTTCAAAAATCGGTCGAGCAAGGGGCTGCCAGACGCCGAAGCGGCTAGGTTGAGACGCTCTCCATTGATGCAGGCGCGACGCTCATCCGCCAAGATTTTGATTAGCTCCTCTGTGCTGTAGACCTCTGACATCAGCACACCCAATAAACATTGCACTAAAAGACAGATTAGCGTGTGAGCCTGACCCACTATATTTTAAATTTTAGATTTTAGATTTTGGATTTTGGATTGTTTTCCAAATTAATTGTCTTAAGTTCTTGAATTTTTCTGGGAAACTGAATCCGTTATCGCCCCTGCCAAATCTAAAATCCTTTGAAAAGCCTTGCTTTATCGTTCACCTTCTACTAGTTCAGTATTGAGTTCGTTAAACGCTCGCCGCTTTAGCTCAATGGATTCTGAACGGGGTAGCAAGTCAAATACTTCGCGAAACGCATCATCTACTCGCTCATAGGCTACTTGTCCAGTCTCATTCAGAACCACCTTGCCCTTCTGGTCAATGAGCACCGTCTGGGGAACTAAGCCTTCGTAATAGTAGCCCGGTTCTGTTGGTTTGTACTTAGACTTTAGTGGCAGACTATCGATGCTAATAGGTAAAAAATCAGTCACGCGCCCATAAGGAGCCTGTAGCTGTGAGACAACTGTGGCATATTGCTTGCAATCACGGCTGTCATCTAAGTAGAACACCAACAACGCTGGTTTTGCTCGTTGCAGAGACTCTGCCAATGTTACGCGTGGCGGTACTAGAGAGCCATTCCCAGCATAGAGGGCAAAGATGTTGCCATCAAACTTGTCATCATTGAGTCCTGCTAGAGCCGATGGTGTTCCTATGAGCAACAAACAACTCAAGAAAACAATCAAGCTCAACAAGCAGCGAAAGACCCGAGGCCTTCGGTGATGGCGAGCTTTTGGCATTTGGCTTGGAAAGTGACTACAGTAAAAAATCATACCCCAGTGAATGTTAAACCTCTATTTTCTCTGATTAGGCTCGAATTTGACCGATTTATCCAGCTTTCTTATTTATCGCGAAATTCTCAATAGCTTTAGCTAGAACCTCTCTACCCTCTCATAGAATTATCCCTGTTTCCAGGTCGTTTAGTTCTAGCGGCCTGACTCTTATTCAGGGGAGTGGTGTTCTGGCTGACCAAGCTGGTTGTTTCAAGATAGAGCGTATCGTATTTGAGAAACTGCTGGACATAAGATACTAAACCTTCCTGCCTACTGGATTCCGGAAGTTTTAGCGTTTCCATCCACTTTGATAGCTCTTTTGCTATTTTGGGGAGTTCTAACGAAGATACAAGGCTTCAGCTTAGAAAAATTTGAGGTTTGACCTCAAAGTCACACAAGAGGCTTTATACCGACTTTGTAAATGCCCAGCTATTTCTGCAACGCTGCACTTGAGGTTTACCGCGGATAAAAATCTAGGTATTCGGGCTACTGTTCAACACCCTACTCATGGTGACGGGTGGAGAATAAGCAAATGGGGAGAATGAAATTCTGCACCCGTCATCGTGGCTTTTGTGGACTATGAGCTTTAGCAGGGATTCAGAGATTTGGGATCTTCTGTATCAAACTCAGAGCCAATGGGTGGAACTGATAGCAATCCGGCGCTCAGATGGTACCAAGTCTGAGCATCAACAATTCCGTTGACTGCCAAGCCCTTAATTTGTTGAAAGTTTTTGACGGCTCCCTGTGTGGACAGATCGAATTGCCCATTGACTTCCAGCTTGAAGCCCTTAAAGTTGAGCAACTGCTGTAAAACTCTGACCGCGCTCCCAGAACTACCTTGATGGACAATAGGCAGTTTTAGGGCCGCTTGCGTACTAGAGACTGGCGAAAGATTAAAAATACGCATATGGAATACTGCAGAACTTAGGGTTTCAATCTAAGGCTAAACAATATGCCTACTCTCCCGCCTCCCTCCTCTAGGAGAATTTAGCTGCACTCCAATAAGGCTGTCGTCACTCAAGTTGCTCGTTACTTATAAGAGTCACCAGAGGTGTACAGCAGATACACCTCTGGTGAAATGACTAACCATTTGGATGGCACACTTGAGTAGAATCAGTGATTGCTCATCAATTTCAATGGGCAAATCAGCGCCCTAATTTGACGGCTGCTGTAGGTCGAAATGCTTCACAATTTGCTGGGGATTGCCGATAACCACAACACCGGGAGGAACAGATTTGCGGACAATGCATCCCAAACCCACAGCGCTATCTGCCCCAATATGTACCCCTTTCATCACTGTTGCTCTGGCTCCAATCCACACGTTGCGGTCAATCACGATAGGGGCTGAAACTTTAGGTCCTGCGGGGCAGTGACGTAGGTGTGGTTCCAGGTTGTGATAGTCACTGTCGGCAATGGCGCAGTCAGAAATTAGGCACTCATCCCCAATCGTAATGGAGCGCTCACAGCCGATCCAAGGGCCATTCAGTGATACGTTACTGCCAATCGTGACTGTGCCTGAACCATAGATTAAGACACGTTTACCTAGGCGACTTCCAGACCCGATTGTCACTTTAACTTTACCATTAACCTGCAAGGAGCCCGTGATTCGCACCCCTTTTGCTAGCACGACATTCGGGTATCGCCACCGATAGAATAGTCGCTTGGCTTCAAAATAGAAGTTGGCTAAATCCTTGAGAACGGGATGATTGAGCGGCGGCATAGCACTACGTTAAACGGTTGTTAGATGAATTGACAGAACTGCCATTGGCAGAAAAACGCAGCAAGACCAAGGAGTAGGGATTCAACGTCAACGGTTTTTGCTCCAACGTTGCTGTATCTAGGGAGCTACTCGTTACACCCTTGGCATCCAAGGAAAACATCTGTAGTTTGTCAGGTTTGGCAGCCATCTGAGTGGCCTGAACGTTGAGTGTGGCAACTCCAGCTGACTTATTAATCAACAATAGCGATCGCATCCCATCTTTCTGCAAAACGGGCATGGCTTCCACAAAGGAGTGGTTGCTCTCTGCCTGCATCACTGTACCCGTTAGATATTTGACTCCCCAAGCAAACACGGTTGCAGCAGGTCGTAGATTATTTTGAGGATCGATCAGACCGTAAACTCCATCCTTAAGATGCCATGAGGTCGCCATGTCAATCCCGGCATCCGCCAGATTTTTATGTACCGAAGCAAACCAAACTGCTCCAATATAGGTGTTTTGGCGGTTTTCACCCGATCGCCAATCGTAGTTCATGTTATATTCTCCCAGCAATAGGGGCACGCTGCGATTTGGGATGTACTGCTTCGCTAATTTGCGAAACTCCTGCACCTGATTCCTATAATTCGGTGTGTAGGACATCAGCGTGTCGGTGGATGCACTGGCATCGCTACTGCCGTAACGGTGCCAGGAAATGAAGTCTACATGCGGTTCGCACGCCTTAAGAAAGGCCGTGAGTCGTCTGGGCTCGTCCCAAGTCTGCACTGGCCCTCCCACTTTAATCTGGGAGTCTTGACGCTTCATCGCTGTCGCCGCTTTGTTGTAGATTTTCCAAAGCTCGTCGAGTTTACCTGCTTTTTCGTAACGAACATCTTGTTCGTTGATGGGCTCCCAATACACAACCTTTCGCTGCTGGCGTCGGTTGATAATCTCCACCAATTGAGCACAGAAAGCCGCATAGTTGTCGTACTCAGAAGGGTCAAGTAGACCGTCTTGGTTCTGAGCCATCCACTGGGGCCAGCCAGGAATGTTCTGGATGATTGTCGGTCGTTGGGGATAGGAGGCATCGTAACCCGCTTTAATCTTGGCCTCATCCCAGGTTTTGGTGCTAGGGTTAGTCCAGCGATCGCTTAATCCCGCGAAGTGAATCCGAATTAAACCGATGCCTAGTTCTGCTAGGCGACGCTGGTAGACTGGGTCAGCCGCCGCTTCTGGCTTGGTGATTTCGTAGTCGTTAGAGCCAAAGGTGAAGGGAGTGGTTTGAGCGACTGCGGTTGTCCAATCTACCCTGACTCTTGCGGTAATGGGCTTTGTAGAAGACGGTCTAGGGGTCGATGAGCCTGGATTCTCTCCCATAAGGTTGTCAAAGATTTGGCGATCGCAACTTGTACCCAACACCTGAGTTAACACACCGCCAGATACGGCTAACTTGAGCATGGCTCTACGCCGCATGACTCAGGAATTAACTAAAGACTCATTAGAGCGATACGGATAAGGTTTTGAGTTGGCTTCCACACCATTGATGACTAAACCCAAGATTTGGGCACGGTGCTGATCCAGTTGATCGAGGCTCTCATTCACGGAGTTACTGTAGCTCGTACCGGGCCGGACGACAAATAACACGTTGGGGACGACGTTAGCCATTAGAGCCGTTTCACTCGTCAGACTAACTGGAGCGCTGTCAACTAAGACGTAGTCATAGTTATCGGCAGACTCAGCAACTGCCAGACTCTGCTCGAACCTCCCCCGCCTTACCAGCTCTACAATTTTGCCTTGTTTGGGCAAGGTTGGCAGTAAATCTAAACTCGCCTCTACCGATATTGGCTGCTGGACTTCATTGGCCAAGCGGACGGCGTCAGCCGATTCCCGCTCGCGACCATAACCTAAGCGTCGGCTCAGTTCGGCTTTCCGGAAATCCCCATCTACGACCAGGACGCGGAAGCCTAAATCTGCCAAGGCTCTAGCCAGTCCTAGGGTCACTGTCGTCTTCCCTTCCCCTGTAATCGCACTCGTAATTAATAAGCGGCGATCCTTCAGGGGTTGTAAGCTAATCGCTGAGGCCAGTCGCTGAAACTCAACCTCTGTTTCTGTACCGACTTGCCAACTTGGGCCAGAATGCCTGAGTCTGGGAATGCGTACCACAATCGGAAATTTGATGGATTGCAGGTCTTTGGGACTCAACAGAGGATTGCGGCTCTCTAGGAATAGTACCAGCGCGATGCTACCGATAATCGATGCCATCAGACCACTGAGGACAATTATTGACCGCTTGGGGCCGGAAGGCTTGGAGTCAACCTTGGCAGGGTCAAGTACCTGTACGTTCGGATAAGTATCAAAGGCGTCAATATTGTTCTGCTGTACTTGGGCGACCAACCCTTTGTAAACCCCCTCAGCAACATCGACCTGTCGTTGCAGTTCCAACAACTGAGCCTGAGAAGCAGGAAGGGACTTTAAGGCGACGTTCAGTTTTGTAATCTCTTCCTGTAGTATTTCTGCCTGTCGTTGCTGCCCTGTGGCTTCACTCTCGGCAAGAACCAATTGCTGGATTAAAGTAGCACGTCCATCAGTGCCGCTAGCCACTGTGGTATCTACTCGCGTGCCTGCTGCTGATTGAGCGATGTAACCCTGAAGCTTACGCTGCAACTCATCACGCTCGGAGAGAAGCTTTTGTACGGCTGGATGGTTATCCGTGAAGGTCGCTCTAAGCTTGATCAATTGGGCGTTTACTTCCGCCAGTTTGCCACGAACAAACTGATAGTTTTGGTTTTCACCCAATCCTAGCGATCGGATAGCCTGGTTCGGTGTCAGACTTAAGCGAGTCGATAGGACTCTAATTCGGTCTTGACTCGCCTGAGCTTGAGCCAGTACCTGCGCCTGCTCAGTAGTCAGATTATTGATGGCGGTCACAATTCCTTGGGTTTGTGCTTCGCTGTTGACCAAGCCGGTGGACTGCTTGAACCGTGCTAATGCTATTTGCGCCTGACTCAATCTTTCCTTCGCTTGATTGAGTTCTTTCTGACTAAATTGCTTACGAGACACACTATCTGCTTGACGTAATTCATTCAGACGGTGTTGATACACCTGGAGTAAGGTATTTGTTCGCTGGCGTGCCAATTCCGGCGTTGAACCCGTGACAGCCAGGGAGACAATGGTGGATTGCTCTTGAGGAGATGCTTTGAACAACCGCTTGTAGTTAGCCAGTCTGGGAAACTTACTTTTCTGTGGGTCAGACTCCAATACCCGTTCTAGCAATGCATCACTGGTTAGGATGGAAGCCTGGACTTTCAAAGGATTGACTTCACTAGAAAAACCAGTATCGGCATTTCTGAGGGAACCCAGCGTTCCTAAATTGGCATCTAGATTGCCGTTTTTCTGAGGCAGAATAAGCTGTGCCGTAGCCGTCCAAACTTTAGGAGAAGTTGCCAACTTGCCAACGGTTGCTGCAAGCACGAGCAAATTCAAAATGAATAAAGATTTCCAGTGCCTAGTGGCAATTGCAGCTACTTTACCCATGAATTTATAGATACCAAAAGATGCTTCTAAAGGCTAATATCGTGAATTACCCTCTTTAGTAAGGTTAAAAAATTTACCAACGGTTTTCATCTACAATTTGATAGAAATTTTTCCGCGCCTCAGTATCTCCTGCTAACTGCTCCCAGCTCGTTATAGAGCCATCAGGCGGCTGGATTTCCGAGAGAATTGCACCCAACCAGACAAAAAAGAACCAAAAATACACGGTCATCCAGGTTAAAGGTGTGGCATTGCACAGCACGTACAACGCCACCAAGCTAGCAAATGCCCGCTTGCAGAGTGGGTTACCCCGAACGGCTGGCCCCCAGAAATTCCAGAGTGTTAAGGCTAAAGCCGCGACAAAGACGACGAAACCGACGATTCCGTGCAAATAAAGAACTGAAGCGTAGGTTGAGAAAGAACCTAGGGCAATGTCGTAGGTATACCATTTGACTGAACCCCTGATGATTCCCCACCCTAGCCAAGGTGATTCTTGCCAAGCCTCAAGCGTTTTGCGAACCACAAGTTCCCGGTCTTTGGATGACTCAGCGCGAGCACCATTAAAAATTTCCATCGGTTTTGCAATTAACTGACTTAAGGTCAGCCCCAAAAGAGCGCACACTAATGAGGTGAATGATGCGCCCCACAGAGAACCTTGACGAGCCCACCGACTGCGGAAGCAGGCCATAATCAAGAGGACTATAGGGAAGGTGACCCAGGCTAGACGACTCTGGCTAATTAGCAGAGAAACTAAGCAACCGGCTAAAGCCCATCTACGTAAGCGGCGGTCAGTTTCACCTAGGCAGATAAAGAAACATAGAATAGTGCAAACCCCTACGATTGGAGGGTCTGGCGTGTATAAGACTGTCCTGGGTAAAGGAATACCAAAGAAATTTTGAAACGCTGCAAATGTGACTTTCAGACTCAATTTATCCCCTGGAAGCAAGCGTGCTAGTGGCGGAATAAAACCCGAGCCGCCAATTTTCACGAAAAGCATTGCCAATTCAATAGCAATGGTCACTAAGTAGCCGGTTGTCATCCAGGCAACAGCACGCGTCACTACGCGAACCCTGATCTGATTCCAAAAGGGTAGTGATAGACAGGTAAAGATTAAGAAATAGCTCTTGACAAAGGTAACTACGAACGCAGCTATTTTCTGAAATTCAAATCCTGTGCTACCCAGACCAATTATGGCAGTCCAAGCCATGACCAGAGCCATCGCTAACCACGCCCATACACTGGCTGGGAGTGAAGTTCTGATGAGCTTGTTGAGGTCAAAGGTTATGACTAGTAAACCAACTAAAATAGTTGGGTAGAGCAGAGTCTGTAAACCTGACAACCACCAGAGGGGTGTTAGAACAATCGTCCAATAAA
The DNA here is from genome assembly GCF_036703385.1 of Allocoleopsis sp. Classification (NCBI taxonomy): domain Bacteria; kingdom Bacillati; phylum Cyanobacteriota; class Cyanophyceae; order Coleofasciculales; family Coleofasciculaceae; genus Allocoleopsis; species Allocoleopsis sp. Next base: position 9,720 of record NZ_DATNPA010000708.1, read on the forward strand.
TCACCCGTTCGGGAAATGACAGGGCACCTAATTTGAAATCTCTGACCGACGAAGCTGTTGGGTTAGAGGTGACGTTTAACATTCAACGCTTCCAGAGCGAAAGGTTTAACTTAACTAATTTACTGGTTATCAAACGATTAGGGTTGGGATTGTTGCAGGCTTGAGTTACGAGTGGTGCGAAGTTGGCTGATGAACTGGAGCAGGGCACGGCTGATTTTAGGTGAAATCAGTCGTAAGAGCAGAGCCTTAATCAATAAATTTCGAGTCCAGCTTTCTCGTAAAATCGGGGGATACAAACGAATAGCCATCCATAGCTTCTGAGTAGCCAGTTTAGCGGCGTCGGTCGTTGCAACGCGTGTTAAGTATAAGTGAGCGGAGTACCTGTAGGTATTAGCAAGGCTTTGATTTTGTAAAGATTGCATCTCTGGGGGAGCCGCTTGAAATCCTTTCTCAATTACCCGAAGATTACAGCGTTCCATAAAGTCAACATTCGACTGCATAGACCCTGAGGAAATCCGATAATAAACCTGATGTTTGGGAACCACAACAAAAGGCCAATGCAATGCCAACCGCAGCCAATAATCCCAATCTGCCGCCCCAGCGACCTCTTGGTCAAATTCCCCAACCGACTCAACCGCTTGTCTACGTATCAGACAATTCGAGCAGCTAACCACAAAGTCATTGACTAACAACTGAGCATACACGTTCCCTTGAAAATACTCAGGCTCAGAGGGCTGGCTAGATTTGCCCTGTTCATCCATATAATATGCCCAACTATAAGCGACGCCTGCTTCTGGATGCTGTTGCAAAGCTGCCACTTGTAGCTCCAATTTATCAGCCGTCCACAAATCGTCAGCATCTAGAACGGCAATGAATTCTCCTGTAGCATGAGTGATACCGCGATTTCGAGCGATTGACACTCCCCCATTAGGATATGAAAGAACTTTGAGGCGGGGGTCGTTTACGGTATTGAGCAGTTCTAAAGTTCTATCCGTTGAGCCATCGTTAACCACAATCAGCTCAAAGTCTGAAAACGTCTGATTCAGAACTGATGTAATCGTTTCTAGAATCGTTCGTTCAGCATTATAGGCAGGGACAATCACAGAGATGGTTGGCATTGCTTTATCCTTTTCATCAAATTGAGAAGTGTGCCGTAGTTGTGGCGTGCATCAAAGCGTTCTTCAGCGAGGCGGCGGCTGGCAGTTGCCATTGTGTGTCGTTTTGTGTTGTCACCAACCAGCGATCGCACAGCGGTAACCAGTGCACCCGCATCCGACGGTGGTACAATCAAGCCGTTCACTCCGTCTTCTACTTCTTCGCGCAATGCGCCCACATCCGTCGCGATAACTGGCAATCCGGCTGCCATCGCTTCCATCACTGCAATTGGCAAGCAGTCGCCTTTGGTGGGAAACACAAAAATGTCGGCTTTCGCATACAATTCCTTGAGCGGTGGACTGTTGGGAGTCAAACCACAATGCACCCGCACACCCTCCATTCCCGCTAGTTCGCGCTCGATACTGGTGTCTTTAGTAACAATGTCCAGTGCACATTCCTGCGTTAATCCGCTGCGAAATGCCTCGACTAGCGTGTAACCCCCTTTGCGGGCAAATTCACCGGCTACGAACAACAACCGCACTCTTGGGTTTGTCGAAATTGGGTGTGCCGCCTTGTCGCGCCCGAAATGCCATTGTTCCATGTCCACGCCTGGCGGAATCACTGTAATTTTGTTGGCAGGCATACCGTAGTCAGTAATCAGTGAATCTTTCGCCCACTGACACCAGGTTACCAGGGCGGTAGCGGCATGATAGGTACTCCGGTTCCACAGAAATTTGCGCTGTTCGAGTAGGGAGTTCCCACCCACTTTATGGTTGTACCCTTCGCCGACGGAGTCATAGTTGAGGGGTGTGGCGTCCGTGGAAATAACGGTTGGGATATGCTTCATGAAGGGAAAGCCGAACAAAGCAAGCGTCTGCGTATGCAGAAACAGGGCATCTAGTGGTTGAACCTGCAAAGCTGCCTTGATGGCATCACGGGCACGTAAACTGGCTTGAAGCGACCAATTATTGCGAATAATCGGCATACGCTCCCACCTGTCGTTTTCACCGGTTTTAATCGGCATCCAGGTTGGGTGAATATCGGCATCTTCTGCTATCCACCGTACTAGATTCTGGTAATGGGTGATGTGTCCTAATCTGTGTTCGATTACAAAACCAAAATTAAGCATTAATATTTAACCTTAATATAAGTGAGTTAATGATTAATTAATTAACACCTTCTTAGCAGTATTTATTAATGCGTGAGACTGCTGAGGAGGTAAGAAAAGTACAACAGGAATTTTAAATAAGGCTGTTAACATCGGTTTCGGTCGCCGTAGTACAGACGGATCGTTTCTCACAAGCTGCCCAAAAAATCGAGCAGCGAGAATTGCATTCTGTCGTTTTGAAGAACCTTCGAGTACCTTAAAGGTAAGGTAGTTGTAAAGAGCACCCAGGCTGTTCTTTTCCAAGAATTTTAGAGAGGCCGGAGCCTGATTAAAAGCTTTTTCAATAAGTTGTAAGCATTCTGCTTCCATCTTCAAAATATTAGACGACATTGAACTACCAGACATTCGATATAAAATCTGGGGAGATGGCACAACTACAAAGGGATAGCGGGCAGCCAACCGCAACCACATATCCCAATCAGCAGCGGATGAAAATGCCGGATCAAAACCCCCTACTTCAGTTAAAGCCTGCCTACGAATTAAAGGATTAGAACCATTTTCTAAAAGATTCTGCACCAAGAGCTTTTCATAGACATTTCCATTCAAAGTCTGATGGTTACCGACACGAAAAAATTGACCCGATTCATCTATATAATTAACCCAGCTATAAGCAACGGCAGCTTCCGGATTGGCTTGCAAAGCCTTAAATTGTGCCTCTAGCTTATCTGGAGTCCAGAGATCATCGGCATCTAAGAAGGAAATAAACTCGCCAGAACTATGGAAAAATCCCCGATTGCGACTAGTGGATATACCAGCATTATCATAGGAAAATACCTTTATCCTAGAATCTTTAAGGCTTGAAACTATATTTAAACTTGAGTCTTGTGAGCCATCATTAATTATTATTATTTCTAAATCTGAACAGGTTTGTGTTAAGACTGATTTAATCGTCTCTTTTATGGTGTTTTCTCCGTTAAAAACTGGAATTATCACAGATATTAATGACATGTTTTTTATTATAGATATATTTTTTACTTTCTTCTCTATCCAGACTGAGCATTATTGTATTGATTAAAGAGTAATTGGCGTTAATTGTTAGGACTTTTTTTTGTGTAACTTCCCCAGCCGATTGGCAACTTTTCCGAGTAGGGATGAGTACATAAAAAATTGCTTTGCCGCGAGAAAGCGAACGCAGATTAAATACAGGCTAATGAATAAAAATGGCTTGAAGATTAGAGGTACGCTCATAGAAATTAAGATTCCAAAAAGCGCAAATAGGGCAGCTTTAAAGCAGGGAATTAAAAACTGCATCAATGGCCAACCCAGTTCGCGGCAACCTACCCACCACCAGTAGACTGTCCAAGAAATTCCCAGCACGACAGCAACCGCAACACTTACCCCCACAATTCCTGCTTGCCAAGCCCCAAGCAGAAAGCCCACAATAGCGACGGGAGCAATATAAAGGTTGACCTTGGCATTTACACCAGGACGACCTTTGGCAGACAACATAGAACCGATTTGACCGTTGATCAGGCGAAAGTAGGCAAAGATGAGTAACCAAGGAATTACTGCACTAGCAGGTATCCACTTGGCTCCAAATACTAGAGAAATTACTCGCTGGTCAATAATTAAAAAGAATAAGGCGTATAGGGGAGCCGTTAGGTAAGCCACTTGTTCAACCACTGCCAGCAGGGCATTCTCCTGCTGTTTATCATCGGGTAGTTGGGCAAAGGCTGATATCCCAATTTGACCGATCGCTTGACCGAGGATTGTGGTGAGCGCCATCGTCAACTGATACGCAAAATTGTAGTAGCCCAGATTGGTACTACCCAACATCCTGCCGATGGTAAAGTTATCGCCGTTGGCATTGGCGTAATATCCTAAGCTAGAGCCTGTGGCTCCTAGGCAGTAAGACAATACTTCTTTTCTAGCTTCTGGATCAATCTCTAGACAAAAATCCTGCTTGGCGTGGTGACGCAGTAGCGCACATGAGGTTAACCAAAAAGCCGTATCTCCCACGACAAAAGACCAGTAGCTAAGACCTAGGAAAGCGCACCCAGCTGTAGAGAAGACTCGAACCATTGAGGCGATTAGGTTGGAGTTAGCAAGTTCTCGATACTGCATTCGCCTCGTCAGTACTCCCGCATAAATCGAGTTGGCACAAGAGATCACGAGGTTAAAGGCAAAGACAACCAGAATCCACACTAAACTGGGTACTCTGAAAAATTTAGCCGCTAGGGGTGATACGGCAATTAACCCTACACCTAAAACCAGCCCAATACCGAGACTGATCGTGTAAGTTGTATTTAGATAACGCTTGTCTTCAAGACCCTTATAGACAATAAAAGACCCGGCAGAATCTTGTGTGAATAGATTGACGAATCCCCAGAAAATGTAGGCAACGGCAATTACGCCAAATTCGGAAGGTAGGAGCAACCGTGCTAGCAGCAAGTTGCTGAGTAAGGCTAGTACGCGTGTGGCGATCGCTCCGTAGGTCGTCCAGAATCCACTTTTGATTAACGAGATACGGTTCATTCAGGTCTATTTTTGGGTGTACTCTACTGAGTCTAACGATCGCCCAATCACCTGCTTGGAGAGGGGTGCCAAACTTACCGATACCAGGGTGAGCAATGAGCGGGGGTCGCGATAAAAAATTGAGCGATCAGCACTCCAAGCGCGGTCCATAAAATTACGCGCTTGTTCTGCATCACCCGATGTCAGGGATAAGCGAGCTAAGTAGCGATACATGTAGGCATAAGCGGTTGGGAGTACTGGAGCGACCACCTCTGGAGAGCGTCGGGCGGCTGCCTCCAGCACCTGTTCGTGAGAGCGCTGCATTTGCGCCACGTTGAAGGAAAGTCCCGCTCGGCGGACTCGATAGCAACATAAAACTTGTGGAACCCGTTGGAAGCGCCACCGCCCTGTTGCTGCAATCCTCAACCAGAAATCTATATCCTCAGAGCTGCGTAACCCTTCATCAAATTCACCCACCTCATCAACTAGACAGCGGCGGAATACTCCATTAGAACCGTGACCTATAAAGTTTTTGCACAGCAAAGCCAGGAGTGGATCAGACATAACTGGCTTACCACTCAGGGACAAAAAGGTCGGACGACCGTCCTCACGGATGGCTCGTGAGGCGCTGTATACAACCCCGACATCGGGAGTGCGATCGAGTACATCCACATGGGTGGCTAACTTTTCAGGTTTATAGACATCATCGCCATCCAAGAGAGCAATGTAGGGGGCACGGGCGTGGCGGATGCCATAGTTACGAGCCGAGGAGAGACCTCCATTCGGTTTTTGCAGTAACACAAAGCGTGAGTCGCGATCGCAAAACGGTTTAACAACCTCAGCCGTACCATCGGTAGAACCATCATCAACAACGATCACCTCGAAGCCCTGAAGGGATTGACTTCTTACAGAGACCAACACCTGCTCGATATATGAGCGCACATTATAGGCGGGAACAATCACACTGACCTGAGGGGAAGCAATCATTGAATAATCCTATTCCTGCATTAGAAAAGTACTTATTTTTTTGTTTGTAAAAAAAATGGTGCCCTGGAACTCAATCCACCTAAACCAGAGAAACGAACATCTTCGAGGGTGTAAAGAACGGGATTAGCAATTATTAAACCCACCAACTGAATTCTACGAAGAGATAAATAAAACGCATCCCCCCAAAGGAAGAAGCTGATTTTCATATTTCATCAACCCTTTGGCAGATTACCCATAGGTAAAAAATTGTTTTCAACAGCTCTGTTCTTGCAGATCTAGAAAATCCTGCTTTTGGGAGAGGTAGAAAATCCTGCTTTTGGCAGACTACACCACCCTTAAAAACTCTTAACGTTTTAGTGGAAGGCATTCTTCATCTTGTTTTATTTAGATGACTACAACCACAGTCAGACCCACGGATATATCTGCCGATTTCTCTAAGGTAGAGATGTTGCCGAGCCTCAACGTGCATCTGTTATCTCGGCGCATTACCTGTATGCCAGTTCCGGCAATTGTCGAAGCCATCCACAGGGCATGTGTTCAAGAAAGAAAGATTACTGTAGCGAATTACAATGTGCACAGTTTTAATCTTTCGATGCTACTTCCTTGGTTCTACAACTTCCTACAAAGTGCAGAAATCACTCATTGTGATAGCACTGGCATCTTAAAAGCATTGGAATTCATGGGGCTGAAATTACCCCTCGATTACCGAGCCTCCTATACTGCTTTGATGCCCGAATTACTGAAACATTGCAACAAACAGGGTTTCTCAATTTTTCTGCTAGGGTCAAAGCCTGAGTATTTAGAAGCAGCACTGGATAAACTCAGGAGCAAATATCCAAATATTCGTTCGGATGGGCACCACGGTTACTTTGATATTGAAAACCTCGAACAGAATGAGGCAGTCATTCAAAAAATCAACCGCGCCAATCCTAATATTTTGATTGTAGGCATGGGGATGCCGCTTCAAGAAAATTGGATTCGACTGCATCGCAGCCGCCTTAATGTTAACGTGATCATGCCAGGTGGTGCGGTCATTGACCGACTAGCAGGAATTGTTTCAGACTGTCCAGCCTTTCTCTCACAATGGGGTTTAGAGTGGCTGTACCGTTTATGTCGTGAACCCAAACGTTTGGCAGTTCGCTATTTATTAGGTAATCCAGCTTTTGTGCTTCTGCTCGCCTTAGCTAAGTTCTATGCTTCTCCCCTAGAGGTAGAAGAACAGCCTAATCCCTCAAGGCATCAACAGAGGTTTCTAGCCATTGTCCACCCCGATGATCAGCATCTCGGACGTTATCTTGTTGAAGCAGGTCTTTTAACTCCATCACAGCTCAAAACGGCGTTATCAGAACAAAAGGTATCTGGACTACGCCTGGGTGAACTTATTGTAAGAAAGAAATGGCTCAAGCAGCAAACCGTTGAGTTTTTGATGGAAAAATTACTGATACGCAAGCAAGTCGTCGTCCAAACGGATGACAAGCGTCTTGGTCATTATCTCGTTGAAGCAGGTCTTTTAAGTCCGTCACAAGTCGAAACTGCTTTATCTGAGCAAAATAAAACTGGATTGCGTCTAGGGGAATTGATAGTAAAGAAGGGATGGATTAAGGAGCAAACCATTGAATTCTTGATTAAAGACGTGATTCTCTCGGAAAGAGTTTTATGTGCTTAAGTGTTTTGGTAAAAAAAGCACTTAAAGATATGTAACAGGAGATAAAGCCTTGACCCATTAAGTTGGAACTTTGCTAGAAATACAGACCAGTAACTGACACCAATTCTTTTGCCATCTCTGAGGAAGATGCATGAAAGTTTGCTACCTGCTACAAAGCCATAAAAATCCAGAGCAAATTTATCGATTAGTTCGCATCATAAAAAAATCGAGTCCTGATTCTGAAGTCCTCGTAAGTCATGATTTTACTAACTGTAATCTTGATGACTCAGTACTTCAGAATCTATCTGGTGTTCATGTGATTCCTGGCAAAGGAGGACGAGGAGATTTTTCTATAGTTCAAGGATATCTAGACGCAGTGGATTGGCTGTTGAGCCGTCAAATCAAGTTTGACTGGCTAATCAACATCTCAGGTCAAGATTATCCAATCCAACCCCTATCACAAATTGAAAAGTTTCTGTCTCAAACCAGTTATGATGGTTTTTTTGAATATTTTGACGTATTCTCTAAACAAAGCCACTGGAGTATTAGAGAGGCTCACACACGCTATTTATACCGATATCAGAAACTAGGAGTTGAATTAACTGAATGGCAAAGGCAAATTCTAACCCCCTTAAAAATAATTAATTACATTCAGCCTTTTTTCAGGATTAACATTGCCTATGAGCTTATAGGAGTCAGAGCTTCAGCTCCCTTCAATGAGAATTTTAGTTGTTATGGTGGGTCTTACTTCTGTACTTTGTCTAGAAAATGCATTGAATATATTTATGATTTTTCTCAGTCAAAGCCTGAGATAGTTGATTATTACAGAAGCGTATGTGTGTCAGATGAATCTTTCATACAAACAGTGTTGATTAATAGTCGATTGTTTAACCTATGTAATGACAGCAAGCGGTACTTTGATTTTTCTAAAACTCGTAACGGCCGTCCCCAAACTCTCACTACGAATGACTATCCAGCTTTAGTGGAGAGTAATGCTCACTTTGCCAGAAAATTTGATATAGCTCAAGATAGCAAGATTTTAGACCTTTTAGATACTATAATCCTGCAAAGCCCTCAAGAGTACCACCAAGAAGCTAACACGCTGTAAAGTTTTTTTCTCTTGAAATAAATACACCCAAACCATCAGGAGGTCATTTCCTTGGAACCCCTAGTCAGTGTCGTGATACCTACCTATCGCAGGCCACTATTGGTTAAACGGGCGGTTCAAAGTGCGCTTACTCAAACGCTGAGTCAAATTGAAGTCATCGTTGTGATTGATGGTCCAGATCAGTCCACTCGTGAAGCACTGGCAACAATTGATGACCCCCGGCTAAGGGTGATAGAACTACCGACCAATCAAGGGTGCTGTGCTGCTCGTCAGGCTGGAATTACTGCGGCTCAAGCTAAATGGGTTGCTCATCTCGATGATGATGACGAATGGATGTCCCACAAGCTAGAACGGCAACTGGAAACTGTTCAGCATTCCAAGTATGCCTTCCCGATCGCTAGTTGCTATGTAGTTGTCCGCTCATCCAAAGGAGAGGGAATTTGGCCGAGAAGACCTCCGGATGAGTCGGAACCGCTAAGCGAATATCTATTCGTTCGCAATAGCTTGTTCCAAGGAGAAGGACTGCTCCAAGCTTCCAGCCTCTTGACGAGCAAAGAGTTATTAGAAAAAGTTCCTCCCAATCTCAAAACCCGAAAACATGAAGATTGGGATTGGCTGTTGCGGGCGACTACCGTGAAAGGGGTAGGGATTGAATTTGTGCCTGAGCCGCTCTCGGTCTGGTATTTGGGAGAAAGAGGGCAAAGTGTGAGTACGACGCCTGATTGGGAGTATTCATTCAGCTGGATTCAAGACAAACGAGACTTAGTAACAGCCAGAGCTTATTCATCCTTCATCTTGGCAGAAGTCAGTTCGCGAGCTGCGGTAGTCGGTGACTGGAAAGCTTTTTGGATACTGCTGCGGGAGGCCATTAGGCAAGGTTCGCCCACACCAGCGGATCTAGGTTTGTACCTCGGTATGTGGCTTGTCCCCCCACAAACCCGACACAGGCTGCGATCGCTCCTGCTCCGGGAAGGTAGGACAAGGACATTGGCCACTTGATTCGATTGGCTTTGAGGCTCATTGCTAAGGAAATCAAGATATATATAGTCAGCTAAGGCGCGATCGCCTGTAGCATCACCCCAAACAGGTGATTGCACCCATGCTCAGGATGTAACTTTCGTTACTTCATTTCCGACAGACCAGATTGAAATCATCTATTTGCAAAAGTTTTACAGGATAAAGAAGCTAAGCATACATTGTTATGGAACCCCTAGTTAGTGTCGTAATACCCACCTATTGCAGGCCACTATTGGTTAAACGGGCGGTTCAAAGTGCCCTTGCTCAAACGCTGAGTCAGATTGAAGTTATTGTTGTCATTGATGGCCCAGATCAGGCCACTCAGGAAGCGCTAACAGCGATCGATGATTCCCGGTTGAGGGTGATTGAACTACCGAACAATCAAGGGAGCTGTAGTGCTAGGAACGCTGGGGTGGATATGGCTCAAGCGAAATGGGTGGCTTTTCTAGATGATGATGACGAATGGATGCCCCACAAGCTAGAACGGCAAATTGAAGCCGTTAGACGTTCTCCGTCCGCACTGCCAATTGCCACCTGCTATCTGGTTGTGCGATCGCCTCAAGGAGAGGCCATTTGGCCAAGAAGACCTCCGACTGAGTCGGAACCGTTAAGCGAATATCTGTTTGTGCGTAATACCTTGTTCCAGGGAGAAGCACTGATCCAAACGTCCACTATCCTGACTGCCAAAGAGCTATTAAAAAAAGTTCCTTACAGAAGCAGTATGCAGAAACATGACGATTGGGACTGGCTATTGCGGGCAATCACTCAGGAAGGGGTAGGAATTGAATTTGTGTCTGAGCCGTTGTCGATCTGGTATTTAGGAGAGAACCGTCCCAGTTTGAGTAGCACTTACGATTGGCAGAGTTCATTTAACTGGATTCAAGCCGCACGAAACTTAGTAACACCCCGCGCTTATTCATCCTTCATCTTGGCAGAGGTCAGTGCGCGAGCTGCCAGAACCTATGACTGGAAAGCTTTTTGGCTTCTACTTTGGGAGGCCATTCGGCAAGGCTCACCTAAGCCAGCGGACTTATGCTTATACCTGGGTATGTGGCTAATCCCCCCACAAACCCGATGCTGGTTACGGAATGTCTTAACAAGGAAACCCAGGAGATTGGCAACTTGACCGGGTGACTTTCAATCGGGCAAGACTCTCTAGGTGAACGACCAACGCTACAGCGTAAGCTTAGCGTTTGCTCATGTTATAGCAGTCGCCAAGACGATGAGGAAAAAGCTAAAGACTGAAACCCTCGCCAGTCAATCTTTTTCCTTCTGCCTTCTGCCCTGGAGCCCTCTGCCTTTAGCTATAAAGGGAGCCTAATGCCCTTGCGGCTGATGACCCTCCGATTTATCTCATCTCTAAAGACAGTGGACTTTCTTGGAGGCTTCTGTAGTAACTAACGATGCGTTCGGTGACTTCAGCTATGCTCAGACCATCCGTTACGATTTCAATAGCATCCGCTGCCTTACGCAGTGGAGCCAAAGCACGAGTGCTATCGCGGATGTCACGCTGCTGAATATCTCGCTCTAGCTGTTCTAAACTCACGCTTAAAAGTTCTCGGTCTTTGAGGTCTTGTTGGCGTCGCCTTGCCCTTTCCTGGACAGAGGCGGTTAAAAAGATTTTGAGTTCGGCATTGGGAAAGACATGAGTACCAATGTCACGGCCTTCTACAACGATGCCGCCCTGACAACCCCAGCGCTGCTGTTGTTTGACTAAAAAGCGGCGAACAGCCGGTTGAGCGGCGATCGCAGATACATTACCCGTGACTTCCAGGGAACGAATGGCTTGGGTAACATCCTCTCCATCAATCCAAACGCGATAGCGCAGCGGTAGCGAGTTATCAGGGGTCGGTGCTGACCCTCCCTGTTCATCGTTGGTCAGATAAATTTGAGACTGGCTTACAAGTTCAGCGATTTTCGGTTCATCATCCAGGTCAATTCCCGCTTCCATCACCCGCCAAGTCACAGCGCGATACATCGCACCCGTATCTAAATGCATCAGCCCTAAAGACTGAGCCACACGGCGGGCTACTGTAGATTTACCAGCCCCCGCTGGCCCATCAATGGCAACAATGGGTTTACGGTGATATAGCAGTACGTTGTCGATTAACCGAGTTGTCCCGAAGCGTGCCGCGATCGCTAATAATCCGCAGTCATCCACTTGCTCTAACGGCTTTAGCGTTGTGGGCTGAACCAGTTCAATGTACTCAACCTGAAGTTCACTCGCCTTAGCCAATTCTGACTTAACCACCTCAATCAAACTAACACCATCGCGATCTCCTGATTTAAACAGCTTCTGGGCTTGCTGCAAAGCTTGAAATAGGACCGGTGCTTGAGCTTTTTGTGAGGGGGTCAGATACTGATTGCGGGAACTCAGAGCTAGTCCCGACGCATCTCGCACAATTGGACAGGCCACAATTTCCACTGACCCATTTAAATCGGTCATGATGCGCCGGATAATCGCTAACTGCTGTGCATCCTTCTGACCGAAATAAGCACGCTCTGGTTCTACTAAGTTCAACAGCTTCGTTACCACAGTAGCGACCCCCTGAAAATGACCTTTGCGGGAGCGACCACATAATACAGAGGTCATCGCGATTGGTGGAACGACCTGAGTGACCTGAGTACTCATGTCAGAGCTTGACAGATGATTTCCATAAAAGTCAACCACCGTTGGGGCAAAAATGGCATCAACTCCCAGCCGTTCACACTGTTGTCGATCCTCCTCCAACTGACGTGGGTATTGCTGCAAATCCTCTGTCGGTCCAAACTGTAGTGGATTCACAAAAATGCTGACAATGACCAGGCCATTTTCCTGTCTTGCCCGCTCAATTAAACTGAAGTGACCGGCATGTAAGGCTCCCATCGTTGGGACAAGACCAACGTCCGCTGTGTCGCGGTAACGTTCTAAGTAGCAGCGCAATCCCGCTGTTGTCGTAAACAGGCGCATGAGATTCTAGAATTTGGATTTTTGCTTAAATCGCCGGAATCCCATGCCTTCCCGGAGGGTGGCAATGGGAGGAGCATCACATTGATGTTAGCAATTCGATGAATTATCGCATTTTGGATTTTGCCAGCCTTGCCCTCAGGAGTTTCACAACTTCATTGGTAACATCTCTTAATCAAATCTTAAGGTTAGTCAGCCATTGATTTAACGAGACAAGCCCCCCGATTACAGCCGGAGGGCTTGTCTTCAAAATTTTAATTCTTCTCGCGGGAAGTGGCTCCCTAAAACTGGAAGGGGTTAAGCTGTCGTGCTGACCTATTGCACTTTGCTAGAAAAATGAAAGCAGTGGCAAACATTAGAGCAGAGGCTTCCCTATGCCCTATTAGTAGTTGTCAGACGCTACCGTTTGTGGATCGGCTTGTTGATCACCTAAAACCTGCACCTGTACGGGCGCAATGCCAGTTTGCATGACTCCCAGTACTCTAGCAGCCGCTGCTGAAAGGTCAATAACTCGACCTCTTACAAACGGCCCACGGTCATTAATCCGTACAACAGTAGATCGCCCGTTGTTGAGGTTAGTTACTAAAACTTTGGTTCCAAACGGTAAAGAGCGGTGGGCGGCGGTCATCGCATTCTGGTTGTAGATTTCGCCACTCGCGCTCCGATTACCGTGAAATCCAGGGCCGTACCAAGAAGCAATGCCCCGAATCTCAGATCGAACCGACGATCTGAGGGCAACTTGTGCCGCGCGACGCTGTTTCGGCATCCCAGCAACTTCCCGCAACGGTGGAGCATTGCCGATCAGGCGGCGGAGGCGATTAGTGGCTTGCAGCGCGTCTTGAGCGAGGTTTCTTGTTGTATCTGGCAGAAATGTTCTCTCGTTGACTTGAACGACCTCTTGACCATTCACTTCGATGTTAAAGGCTTTGTCCTGAGCATTCCAACGCACAGCGATCGCCTTAGCATCTACCTGAGATCGATACAGTTGATTCAGCTTAGCGGCAACGGCTGTAGCCCGCCAAACGGGGTTATTGTCCATCTCCAACCCATCGGACGCTGCACTGTACTGCTTGTTCCCTTCCAGTTCGCCTGGTCTGTACCCTCTGTCTTGGACACCAGGCTGGCGAGAAGCGGTCTTTGTTGCACGAGCAGGGGTTGCTCCTACTTGGATTCTCTGAGCATTAGCCGGACGGGAATCCCAGAACGTCAGGACAGGAATATCACGGACATACAGGATCGCGACCTGACGCCCCGTGGATTCATAGGCTTGAATTTTTGCAATGGCTTCGGCTGGTGCTACGGCGGCTGGTCTCGAAGACTGCATCTCCCCAACTTTAACCACTTCTTTCTGCTGAACCCGTGGTTGCTTTGAGGCAGGGGTCGCTGTCGTTGTTCGCTGCCGTACCTGGGTCGCCGATAAGCTACTCTCGGACGCTTGGTCTGGATTACTCACTTGTTGAGCTTGACCAGCGGTTGCTGTTCCCAGGGTTGTGATCAGGAGAGTAGCGCTGAGGCCACTCAAAATTCGTTGATTCATAAGTCCGTTGTCAAAAGCTATTTGGAATTCGAGGTCTTGTGCTTCTGGTTGTGAAGCTTGTGAAAAGGCAATCTCCCCATTAACTCGTACTCGTTCCGCGTTCGCTCTGTTTTCTTGAACTGCAACAGACTAACATGAAGTTTTGCGTTTGGGGATCAGGGATCTTTGGGAGTGATACGCAACTTTATCAAATCTTAAAATTCTCATTTTCCTTAGAGCCTTTGTCCTACAAGAGTTTTAGCTTTTTATTTCTTTCCGGAAAAATTCTTGAACTTTATCAAAACTTTACATAAATTGTCTCGACTTTGTGGACAAAGCGAGTAGGTTGGACGGTTGAAGTTTACTTCAAGTTTCCCTAGCGAAGTCGGCATGAGCCTAGACGTGGGCATAGCGACAACCTCCCGATAGTGACGAGAGGCGCTTTACTTTCCCATCTGCCAACTTTTAACGCCACAATCAACGTGTAAAATACATCCTGCATCTCTAAACCAAAACCTTGTTGTTGTTCGATGGATTATCGAGAAGCCGGTGTCGATGTTGAGGCAGGTCGAGCTTTTGTAGAGCGAATCCGTAGCCTGGTGCAAAGTACGCACCGCCCTGAAGTATTGGGTGGGTTTGGCGGCTTTAGTGGTTACTTTCAGCTGCCCGTGGGGTATCGGGAACCCGTTTTGGTATCGGGAACCGATGGCGTCGGAACCAAGCTAAAACTTGCTCAAGACCTCAATTGTCATGACACAGTTGGGATTGACCTGGTAGCCATGTGTGTCAATGATGTTTTAACCTCCGGGGCAGAACCGCTGTTTTTCTTGGACTATTTGGCGACCGGCAAGCTCAAGTCCGAACAACTGACTCAGGTGGTTGCTGGTATTACACAAGGGTGTCGCCTCGCTGGATGCGCTTTGTTGGGAGGGGAGACAGCGGAAATGCCAGGTTTCTACCAACCCGGAGAATATGACTTGGCGGGGTTTTGTGTGGGAATTGTCGACAAGAGCGAATTGCTGGACGGTTCTCAAGTGCAGGTGGGAGATGTGGCTATTGGTTTAGCAAGTCACGGTGTCCACAGTAACGGTTTTAGTTTGGTGCGGAAAATCGTTAACGAGTCTCCGGCAATGACGCCACTCCTGGAGAAGACGGCTGTTGAAGGTGTGGAGGATAGCACCCTGAAGTGGCACGTCTGCCCAGAACAGCTGGGGGGTGACAGCCTAGGTAAAGTTTTGTTAAATCCTACTCAGATTTACGTCAAACCGATTTTGGATGCCCGTCGTGCTGGGATTAATATTCATGGCATGGCTCATATCACGGGCGGGGGTTTACCAGAAAACTTACCTCGCTGTCTTGGTGTTGGTCAATCGGTTCAAATTGAACCCAACAGTTGGGTACTTCCACCGATTTTTCAGTGGCTGGCTGAGGCGGGTCAGGTTAGTGCTGAGAGTATGTTTAATACGTTCAACATGGGGATTGGGTTTGTGGTACTTGTCCCGCCAGAGCAGGCCGAGGAGGCTCGTCGATGGTTTGAGGCGCGGGAGGTTGCTGCGTATAGGATTGGTGAGGTGATTGAGGGAACGGGTGAGGTGATTGGCTTACCTTTTTGATAAGTTCGGAATGGGAGTTTAACGAACCACAGAGACTCAGAGGGCACGGAGAGGGGAAGGGGAGAGAAGGAGAGCCGTTTTTCGATAGCTCAGAGCTGGTATTGGTCAGAGATGCAAAAAAGAGGTTATACTAATAGTACGCATACGAAGCAATAGTTTTTCATGCTCTCTATTTCTTCTGGGAATCATAGACCGTTGGCGGCTTGGGAAGAGGTTCTTGCTCCCCAGAATCTGGGCTACCGGATTAAGCTGTTTTCCCAGTTGCTGAGTCGCACATTTCATGAGCGATTGGAGCCGTTTGGCTTGACTTCTTTTCACTGGGTCGTCCTGTGCTGTTTGTGGCAGGAGGACGGTTTGGCAACGTCTACCCTTGGGGAAAGACTGCAACAGGTGGGAGGTACCTTAACCGGGGTAATCGATCGCATGGAGGAACGAGGGTTAGTCCGTCGGGAACGTGACCCGCATGATCGCCGAATCTGTCGGATCTGGCTCACCGAGGCAGGCAAGGCACTTGAACAGGTACTGCCGCCCATTGCGAGAGAGATTTTTCAGCAGGCAATGACAGGCATTTCCCTCGCTGAGCAAGAACGGCTATCACAACTCATTGATCGGCTGATTGCTAATCTTTCCTAAAAGCTTTACCTAAGTTAGAGGCTTAGCTCACCCAAGCGGGGGATTCCCAAACGCTCTAAGTATTGCTACCTTAATATTACGTACCCTAAATAACTGAATACTAAAGTTTCATTTCTCAGAAAATATACCAAACGTAATACTACGCACTCTAAACAAAAGCTTGCTTAGCTAATTTGCAACTTTCCGACAACCATCCAAACGAGGAAATCAAAGGGATCACTACTATGGAACGCTCCAATAATGGCTCACTAAACGGACGAGCATCGACAGTTGTAGTAGAAAAACCGCTTTTAGAAGCTGAGCCTTTAACGAGTACTCAGGTAGCAGTCGCTCCTCCCTCAGAAGCACCTGCGGTTCATCAAGAGCCAGAAGTCGAATCGGTTCAGCCGCTTATGCCTGAACCCACGCCGAAGAAGAAAAATCGCAAACCTTTGATTTTTGCGATCGCAGGAATTGGCGCAATTGTGGCGGGTAACTTTGGCTACAACTGGTGGCAATACACCTCCACTCACGAAGAAACCGACAACGCCACCGTTGCGGGTCATATTCACCAAGTCAGTAGCCGAATCAATGGCACTGTTTCCGAGATTGAGGTGAATGATAACCAGTTGGTCAAACAGGGACAGTTGTTAGTCAAACTTGACCCCCGTGACTTTGAAACCAAAGCGCTACAAGCACAAGCCGCGCTGGAAGCAGCTAAACGTCAGGCGAATGCTGCACAGGCGACGATTCCGCTAGCCGCAGAAACCACCCAAGCTAAAACCGTTCAAGCACAGGGAGATGTAACCGCCGCAACATCTGCTATTTCCACCGCTCAAGCCGCTGTTGAAGAGGCGAAAACGGCAATTCCTTCAGCTCAAGCCGCCGTTGCTGAGGCTCAAGCGGGGATTCCTGCGGCTCAAGCTCAGGTGTCTCAAGCCGATGCGACATTGCAGAAGGCTCAAACCGATTACAACCGTTACGCTAATCTTTATCAGCAAGGCGCTATCGCCCGCCAGCAGTTAGACACGGCTAAAGCGGCTTATGAAGTTGCTCGTGCGCAAAAGAACGCAGCTGAGCAGGGAGTACAGCAAGCTCAGGCAAGACTCGCTCAAGCCAGACAAGGCGTCGCCAGAGCTCAGTCCCAACTTGCCCAAGCTCAAGAAGGGGTTGCCAGTGCTAGAGCTAAACTCACAGCCTCTCAGGGCGGATTGCAACAGGCTACCGCTAGCGGGCAACAAACACAAGTGAACCGTGCTCAGTACGCAGCGGCACAATCTGCGATCGCACAAGCTGAAGCCTCGCTTAAAGACGCCCAACTCCAGCTTTCTTACACCAATATCGTCGCACCCAGTAGCGGACGCATCGGTCGCAAAACCATAGAAGTAGGGCAGCGGGTACAACCTGGAAGCCCTTTAATGGCTATTGTAGAGAGCGACTACTGGGTAACGGCAAACTTCAAAGAAACTCAGTTGGAAGAGATTAAGCCAGGGCAAGAGGTAGAGATTAAACTCGATGCTTTTCCACATCACATTTTTAAAGGTCGTGTTGATAGCGTCTCACCAGCCTCCGGTTCTCAATTTGCCCTCCTCCCTCCGGATAATGCTACGGGTAACTTCACCAAAATTGTGCAACGGATTCCGGTGAAAATCATCTTCGATTCTCAGAGTATTCAGGGCTATGAGTCGCGAATTACTCCAGGGATGTCAGCCGTTGTTAGTGTGGAACATAAATAGTAATTCACAACAAGAATTGGTCTAGGATACCAATTGCTAATCTTACTTGAAGTAGAGTTTAAAATTACTAATCCTTGACA
The DNA here is from genome assembly GCF_036703385.1 of Allocoleopsis sp. NCBI lineage: Bacteria > Bacillati > Cyanobacteriota > Cyanophyceae > Coleofasciculales > Coleofasciculaceae > Allocoleopsis > Allocoleopsis sp. The sequence goes on from NZ_DATNPA010000708.1 coordinate 27,698, forward strand.
CGCTTACTGGAGTTATAATTAGGCTCTTTAAATGGATTTAGGTGTATCAAAATTAAAGCCAATTTTGCGGGCTTTTGAGTCAAGAAATTATCGTTTATTCTTCGCAGGACAAGCCATTTCGCTGATTGGCACTTGGATGACTCAACTCGCTACGGTTTGGCTGGTTTATCGGTTAACCAACTCGGCTTTGTTATTAGGAGTTGTTGGATTTTCGAGCCAAATCCCAAATTTTGTGCTGGCTCCCTTTGGAGGAATTCTGGTTGATCGCTGGAATCGTCACCGGATTTTGATTGCCACTCAAGCCCTCTCCATGCTCCAATCTTTAGCCTTAGCTTTTTTGGCATTGACGGGTACGGTTGATATTTGGCATATTATTCTGTTGAGTCTTTTTCAAGGTTTTATCAATGCCGTTGACTCTCCGGCTCGTCAGGCTTTTGTCACAGAAATTATTGATAAAAGAGAGAATTTAGGCAATGCGATCGCGTTGAATTCCTCTGTTTTCAATGGAGCTAGATTAGTTGGGCCAGCTATTGCGGGCTTACTCATTGCTAGCGTGGGAGCTGGTGTATGTTTTCTGATTGATGGACTCAGCTATATTGCCGTCATTGCGGGCTTGTTAGCGATGAAACTCAAGCCGAGAACAATTGCACCTCAAACAGCAAACGTCTGGCAACGATTAAAAGAAGGATTTAACTATGCCTTTGGCTTTCCACCAATTCGAGCGATTTTACTCCTGCTATCCTTATTCAGTTTTATGGGTATGCCCTATACCGTTTTGGTACCCATCTTCGCTACAAAAATTCTTCAGGGTGGGGCTGAAACGTTGGGATTTCTCATGGCAGCTGTGGGAGTAGGTGCATTAATGGGAGGAATTTACCTAAGTTCTCGACAAAGTGTGGTGGGTTTAGGAAAAATTATTGCCTTTTCTCCCGCCGTCTTAGGGATGGGACTGATTATTTTTTCTCAGTCTCGTATCCTCTGGTTGTCCTTACTCATGATGTTGATTGTTGGCTGTGCCTCCATTCTGCAAATTGCCTCTAGTAATACAATTTTACAAACCATTGTAGAAGAGGATAAGCGTGGGCGATTGATGAGTTTTTACACGATGGCTTTCTTAGGCGTATTACCCTTTGGTAATTTAGCTTCAGGTGCTTTAGCCAGTTGCATCGGTGCGCCTAATACAGTCATGATGGGTGGGTTATTCTGTATTTTAGGTTCCCTAATATTTGCGCAACAGCTACCCAAATTGAGACATTTAATTCGTCCCATATACCATAAGATTGGCTTGATTCCTAAGTCTTCTTCATAAGGGATAAATGAATGTTTGGGAATTGATTATTGTTTAAATAGGTTAATTTGTAATAAGAGTTACATTTCTGATTTCAAGGCAGAGCGAGCAGCTAAGCTGGGGCTATAGGCAATCACAAGAGTTGTTACTCTAGTGAAATTGACTAAAGTAGGATAGAGATCACAAAAAACTAGCAGAATTAGGCAATGTCCCTAGAATTTCCCTGTGGTCCAGTGCCGCTCAAGTCTTACGCTTACATCTGTCGCCCCCCAATTGAGGAGCTAGCTTACCAAGAAATCAGTAAACCAGGGAGCGTCATCCGGATTAAAGCCCCGAAGCAGATGGGGAAAACGTCCTTAGTGCTACGTCTACTCGATCAGGCTCAGGGAGCAGACTACCACACTGTCTATTTAGATTTCCAGCAAGCAGACGAGTCAGTTTTTAATTCCCTCGATAAATTTTTGCGCTGGTTTTGTGCCAATGTCAGTCAGCAGTTACGGCTAAAACCGATGCTCGATGAGTATTGGGATGAGGATATTGGGAGTAAGGTTAGCTGTACCCTTTATTTCCAAGCGTATCTGCTCCCAGAAATAGACAGACCGCTAGTCTTGGCTTTAAATGAAGTCAACCGCATCTTCGAGTATCCTAAAATTGCCCAAGACTTTCTGGCCTTGTTGCGATCGTGGTACGAAGAAGCGAAACAAGTTGAGATTTTGGAAAAACTTCGCTTAGTTGTAGTCCACTCTACAGAAGTTTATATTACCTTAAATATTAATCAATCTCCCTTTAATGTCGGGCTACCGATTAAGTTACCAGAGTTTAGTTGGGAGCAAGTACAGGATTTAGCACGGCTTTATGGACTAGAGTGGACAGATGGTTCTCAAGCGAGGACGCTCATGGCAATGGTGGGGGGACATCCCTATTTAGTGCAACTCGCTCTTTATCACCTAGTTAACTCCTCCGAGCCAAGTCTAGAGCAGTTATTATCAGAAGCACCTACCATCACCGGAATTTATAGTACTCACTTGCGAGGACTTTATTATACGTTGCAAACCAACCTAGAACTTGCAAGTGCATTTAAAAAGGTGATTATGGCTCAGGACAGTGTGGAATTAAATCCCCTAATGGCGTACAAGTTAGAAAGTCTGGGACTGGTGAAGCTGGCGGGGAATCGATGTACTGTATCGTGCGAGTTGTATCGTTTGTATTTTGCTTCACAAAACATAGAGGGGGCAAATTTGCAGGAGCAGGTTTTGGCCTTGCAGACACAGAACCAAGAGTTGCGACGGTTACAGGACATAGATGAACTCACTCAAGTCGCTAATCGACAGTGCTTTAAAAGATACCTAGAACAACAGTGGCAAAGCTTAATGCATAAAAAAGCTCCTCTGTCTTTGATTTTATTGGATATTGATTATCTCAAAATTTACAATAACGCTTTTGGTTATGAAGGAGGAAATGAGTGTTTACAGGAAATCGTCGCGGCTATCTGTGACGTGGTGAGTCATGTTGCTCATTTAGTCGCTCGGTATGAAGATGATAAGTTCACCGTGCTTCTGCCCCACACAAATGCTTCTAGCGCTTTCTTCCTTGCCGAAAGAATCCGAGAAGATGTTAAAAATTTAGCTATTTTACAGAACCCCAGCGTCGGTGGTCTGCCCAATTCTGTTGTGACGGTAAGTTTGGGAGTTGCTTGTACCATTCCTAAGTTTGAAGACTCTCCAGTCAGCTTGGTGCGTGCAGCGGAAGAGGCTTTTAGTCAATCAAAAAGAGAGGGGCGCGATCGCACTTCAGTTAGCTCCATTTTAAAATATGGATTTGAACTTAATGCTCCATGACCAAAAAGGTCTAAACCCCCAGAGTGAAAGTTATGGGGACAATCCAAAATCCAAAATCCTCGCATCCAAAATCGAATGACCTATGACCACTATCAAGTTGGTGGGAGCCTCGCCACTGGTGCTCCTAGCTATGTCAGACGAATGGCTGATGAGGAACTTTATCAAGCCTTAAAAGCCGGAGACTTTTGTTACGTACTTAACTCCCGGCAAATGGGCAAGTCTTCAGTCTTGGTGCAAAGTAGGCATCGCTTGTCTCAAGAGGGATATCGCTGCACAACTATCGATATGACCCGTATCGGTAGTGAAAATATCACCGCTGACCAGTGGTATAAAGGTATTGTTACTGAGTTATGGCGCGGGTTTAATCTTTTAGGACAACTCAACTTAAAATCCTGGTGGCGTGAGGAAGACGCTATCTCGGTTCTTCAGCGCTTGAGTAATTTTATTGAAGATGTATTATTCGTAAAATTAAAGAACGATAGACTGGTTATTTTTGTTGATGAAATTGATAGTATTCTCAGTCTCAATTTTTCAGTAGACGATTTTTTTGCCCTAATTAGATTCTGCTACAATCAGCGGGCGCTTAATCCAGAATACAATCGCCTTTCCTTTGCTATCTTTGGCGTCGCGACCCCTTCGGATTTAATTGTTGAGCGAAAGCGAACTCCTTTTAATATTGGCAAAGCCATAGAATTACAAGGGTTCCAACTCGATGAAGCAAGAGTCTTAGCTCAAGGGTTAGAGGGAAAAGTCAGTTACCCCATCGCCGTAATTTCAGAAATATTAGCTTGGACAGGTGGACAACCATTCCTTACTCAGAAGTTGTGTCAATTAGTACACAGGTTGGTAGAAACAAGGGTCAGCGAGTCAGAGACAAGTGGCGACCTTCTGACGCTTCCTCGTGGAACTGAAGCTTTTTGGGTAGAGTCAGTAGTCCGTAAATACATCATCCACAAATGGGAATCCCAAGATGAGCCCGAACATCTGAGGACAATACGCGATCGCATCCTGAGAAATGAGCAACACGCGGGCAGATTGCTAGGTATCTATCAGCAAATCTTACAGGGCGTGGAAATCGAAACAGATGATAGTCGAGAACAAATCGAACTCCTTCTCTCAGGGTTAGTGGTCAAGCAGCAGGGGTATTTGAGCGTAAGAAACCGGATTTATCGGGAAGTTTTCGACCTAGGATGGATAGAAAAACAATTAACGTCTCTTCGTCCTTATTCCCAAGCCGTTGATGCTTGGGTCGCCTCAAAACAACAGGATGAATCGCGGCTCTTGCGCGGACAAGCATTGAGAGATGCCCAAACTTGGTCGCAGGGCAAAAGTTTAAGTGACTTGGATTATCAATTTTTAGCCAAGAGCGAAGAATTAGATCGACTCGAAGTTCAAAAATCCTTAGAGGCGGCACGGGCGAAGGAAGTTGAAGCCCGATTGCTAGAGGAAGGCAAGAGACTCGCTCAAGAGAAAAAGGCTGCCAGACGACAAAAGGTTTTGATTGCCGCACTGAGTATAGCCTTAGCGATCGCAATTGGGTTAGGGGTGGCGGCTGTCTTGGAGTCCGAGAAAGCAACTCAAAGTGAGATTAAAGCCATTGCCACGTCTTCGGAAGCCCTGTTTGCCTCAAATCAACGATTGGACGCACTAGTAGCCGCCATTCGAGCCAAGCAAAGACTGCACAAGTTAGGTAGGGTAGACCCGAATACCGAGACTCAGGTTGAAACGTTACTCAGGCGAGCCGTCTATGGAATAAGAGAACATAACCGCTTGTCAGGGCATCGTAATGGAGTTTACTCCGTAATGTTCAGCCCCGACGGTCAGCTCATTGCTTCTGCCAGTGAGGACAAAACGCTCAAGCTCTGGAAACCTGATGGCACATTGGTGACAACGCTGGAAGGACATACCGATAAAGTTCGGGAATTGGCCTTTAGCCCCGATGGTCAGCTGATCGCCTCAGCGAGTGCAGATAAGACGGTCAAACTCTGGAAACACAATGGCACGGACAGTTACCAAGTAAAGCCCCTACGGACGTTGAACGGGCATAGTAAGGACGTGAGCGGAGTGGCGTTCAGTCCCGATGGTCAGCTGATCGCCTCTGCGAGTTGGGATAAGACAATCAAACTCTGGAAACTTGACGGCACCTTGGTTACAACCATCAAAGGACATAGCGATCGCATTTGGAAAGTAGCATTTAGCCCAGATGGTCAGCTGATCGCCTCTGGCAGTTGGGACAAGACAGTTAAACTCTGGAAACTTGATGGCACGTTAGTGACAACCCTCACAGGTCATAGCGACAGTGTGAACGGCATCGCGTTCAGCCCTGATGGTAAGACCCTGGCTTCATCCAGTTTGGACGGCACCGTCAAACTCTGGAACATTGACCCAGTTCTAAGATGGAAGCAAGCGCCCACAGCTTTAGGGAGCACAGCTAATCCAAAATTCAAAATCCAAAATCCAAAATCGAATGACAGCAGGGCAGGCACCTGGAAATCATCAGAGGAGGCACAGCCCCTACAAACCCTCAAAGGTCATAGTGATGGAGTTTACGGAGTGGCCTTTAGTCCCGATGGTCAGACCCTTGCCTCTGCCAGTTGGGACAATACAGTCAAACTCTGGAGGCGCGACGGCATTCTTGGCAAAGCACTGGAGTTGACCACCCTCAAGGGACATACCGATGGGGTGTGGGCTGTTGCATTCAGTCCCAATGGTCAAACCCTTGCTTCATCCAGTTTGGACAGCACCGTTAAACTCTGGCAGCTGAACGGCAACCTGCCGAAAACTCCGGCGTTGACCACTCTGATTTATCACGGTGAGTCCGTTTGGGGAATCAGTTGGAGTCCCGATAGTCAGCTCATCGCTTCGGCGGGTTGGGACAGTATGGTTAAACTTTGGCAACTGGAAGCTAAGACAGGCACAGGAACAGTACCCCTACAAACCCTCACAGGCCATAAAGATGTCGTTTGGGCTGTTGCATTCAGCCCCGACAGTCAACTCATCGCCTCTGCCAGTCGAGACAAGACGGTCAAACTCTGGAAACTGGGTGGTATGGCAAGTACCCGGAGTTCATACCAAGAGGCAGTGCCCCTACAAACCCTGAAGGGGCATAGCAACTCGGTTTGGGGCGTCGCGTTCAGTCCAGATGGTCAGCTCATTGCCTCTGCGAGTGAGGACAAGACAATCAAACTCTGGAATAAAGATGGTACCTTACTCAGAACCCTCAAGGGGCACACCGACGGGGTTTGGAGCCTTGCATTTAGTCCTGACGGTCAGACCCTTGCTTCGGGAAGTTGGGACAAGACGGTCAAACTCTGGAATCGGGATGGGACTTTACTGACAACGTTGGTAGGGCACCACGATCAGGTTTACGACATTGCGTTTAGTCCCGATGGTCAAACGATCGCTTCAGCCAGTTGGGACAAGACAATCAAATTGTGGAAGCGTGACGGTCGCTTACTAAAAACACTCAGAGGACATCGCGATCGCGTTTACAGTATCGCCTTCAGTCCCGACGGAAAACTCCTCGCTTCAGCAAGTTGGGACAAAACGGTCAAACTATGGCATGAGGACGGTACTTTACTGACGACGCTGGAAGGACATCGCGATCGCGTTTATCGAGTCGCGTTTAGCCCTAATGGTAAGGTAATCGCTTCGGCAGGTGCGGACAAGACCGTGATTCTTTGGAATTTGGAGCAGGTTGTAGGCCTCGATCAGGTACTCGCTTCTGGTTGTAATTGGGTGCGAGATTATCTCAGGACGAATGTAGAGGTAGAAAAGAAGGATAACCCTTGCAGGATGCTTCGCTATCCAAGCTAACCATCATCGAAGAAAGCAGGTTTCACATGACTGATACAGGTGCAATCAAAAAGCCAGAGCAAACGCCCCCCTCAGCGCAAGTTTCCCCAAAAACCTGGATTGGCCTGATGGGGGCAATGCTGGGTGCCTTCATGGCGGTTTTGGATATTCAGATTACCAACTCGTCACTGCAAGAAATTCAGGCCGCGTTGGGTGCCTCGCTGGAGGAGGGGTCTTGGATTTCTACAGCTTATTTAGTGGCGGAGGTGGTAGTTATTCCCCTGACCGGCTGGTTGTCCCAGGTATTTTCGGTACGCCGATATCTATTATTTAATACCACCCTGTTTATTTTCTTCTCCATTTGCTGTGCGTGGTCGGTGAATCTGCCGATGATGATTGGGTTCCGCGCCTTGCAAGGATTCACGGGAGGGGTGCTGATTCCGATGGCCTTGACCATTGTGTTGACCATGTTACCCCCCGCTAAACAGCCGATAGGGATGGCGCTGTTTGCGATTACCGCCACCTTTGCACCCTCAATTGGCCCAACCTTGGGAGGATGGCTGACGGATAACTTGGGTTGGCAGTACAACTTCTATTTGAACGTGATTCCTGGCATCCTGATGATGAGTGCGATCGTGTATGCGATTCCCGCCAAACCGATGCAACTGAATTTGTTGAAGGGAGGCGATTGGTGGGGGATTATCTCGATGGCAATTGGTTTAGGTTCCTTGGAGGTAGTTTTAGAAGAGGGGAACCGCAAAGACTGGTTTGCTTCCCAGGAGATTTCCCAGTTAGCGATCGTTGCTGCCGTCTTCCTATCCCTCTTCTTGTGGATTGAGTTGACCCGGAGGCGACCGTTTATCAATTTGCGCTTGTTATTGCGTCGCAACTTCGGCATCGGTAGTATTGCGGCTCTTTCCTTGGGACTGGGACTATTCGGCTCGATCTATATTTTGCCGCTCTATCTCTCCAGAATTCAGGGCTACACCGCTATGCAAATTGGCGAAGTAATTATGTGGTCGGGACTGCCGCAACTGTTTTTAATTCCCTTTGTGCCGAAACTGATGCAACGCTTCGATGCTCGTTACATAGCCGCGATCGGATTTAGTCTATTTGCCGTGAGTTGTTTTATGAACTCCCAGATGACTCATGAGACGGGTATCGAGCAATTACGCTGGTCTCAACTGGTTCGTGCAGCAGGACAACCCCTGATGATTGTACCGCTGACTTCGATTACCACAGGTGGGATTGAACCTGCACAGGCGGGTTCTGCCTCTGGTTTGTTTAACATGCTGCGGAACTTAGGGGGGTCGATTGGGATTGCCATCTTATCCACACTGCTGACGCGCAGAGAGCAGTTTCACTCAAATCGGATTGGTGAGGCGGTTTCGGTATTTGACCCAGAGACGCAGCAGCGAATTGAGCAGCTGACGCAGGCGTTTATTGGTAA
>NZ_DATNPA010000709.1:0-14758 GCF_036703385.1 Allocoleopsis sp.
ATGCGATCGCACCTTTGTTTATCCCCTAATCCCAAACGATCGCAACTGTGGCACTCTGAGAAGAGAATAGAGACAAACACTTGATATATTCTCTATTCCAAATCAGCCAATAGTTTATGCAAACTCTTCCGACCCCTCAAACCGCACCTAAAGCACCGGAATTTGACACGACCATTCATCGACGCAAAACCCGTCCTGTCCAGGTCGGCAGTGTCACGATTGGGGGTGGCTACCCTGTGGTCGTGCAGTCGATGATTAATGAAGACACCCTAGATATAGACGGTTCCGTTGCCGCTATTCGCCGCTTGCATGAGATTGGCTGCGAGATTGTCCGCGTTACAGTGCCCAGTATGGCTCATGCCAAGGCTTTGGCAGAAATCAAGCAGAAACTCATCCAAACGTACCAAGCTGTACCCTTAGTTGCCGATGTCCACCACAACGGGATGAAAATTGCTCTGGAAGTTGCCCAGCACGTTGATAAAGTGCGGATTAATCCAGGGTTGTACGTCTTTGAGAAGCCGAAAGCCGACCGCAACGAATACAGCCAAGCCGAATTTAACGAAATTGGGGAAAAAATTCGCGAAACCCTAGAACCTCTGGTTGTTTCCCTACGTGAGCAGGGCAAGGCATTGCGGATTGGGGTGAATCACGGTTCTCTTGCCGAACGGATGCTGTTTACCTACGGCGATACTCCAGAAGGAATGGTGGAGTCTGCCCTAGAATTCATTCGTATCTGTGAATCGTTAGACTTCCGTAACATCGTGATTTCCCTCAAAGCCTCACGAGCTCCTGTGATGGTAGCTGCTTACCGCCTCATGGTGAAGCGCATGGATGAATTGGGTATGGATTACCCCTTGCATTTAGGTGTCACGGAAGCGGGTGATGGGGAGTATGGTCGGATTAAGTCTACCGCTGGTCTGGCACCTTTATTAGCAGATGGCATTGGTGATACGATTCGCGTCTCCCTCACCGAAGCACCCGAAAAAGAAATTCCTGTTTGCTACAGCATTTTGCAAGCCTTAGGACTACGAAAGACGATGGTGGAATACGTCGCCTGTCCGTCCTGTGGTCGTACCTTGTTTAACTTAGAAGAGGTGCTGCACAAAGTCCGGGAAGCGACTAAACACCTGACGGGTTTAGATATTGCTGTCATGGGTTGCATTGTCAATGGACCCGGTGAAATGGCAGATGCTGACTATGGTTATGTGGGCAAGCAAGCCGGTTATATATCTCTCTATCGCGGCAGGGAAGAGATAAAAAAGGTACCGGAAGATCAAGGCGTTGAAGAGTTGATTAATCTCATCAAAGCAGATGGTCGCTGGGTGGAGCCTTAGCGCCATCTAAACATAACTTTTTCTCAGGTAGGGTGAGCATGGCTCACCCTCTTGTTTCTAAAATCTTTATCCTTCTTCAAGTTGGTGCTTTATCTATGAACAAAAACGAGAGTTCTTAAAAAGAGCTGATGAGCGCAATATATTGTGGTGCGAAATGGCATCTATACAGCGATACAAAAGGAGTAGTGTTTGATGGCTAAACCATTTGTTTCAAGAAAACGGCTCAACATAAAATTAATCCGTTGGTTCCTTGAACAAGAAGAGCGAAGCGAGAAGGCAGGACATCACCGTACCCATCCCTGGTGGCAAGTGATGTGCCTAACGGGTGTGGATTATTTCTCAACCCTTGGTTATCAACCGGGTATTGCCGCATTGGCAGCGGGGGCTCTTTCTCCGGTTGCCACCCTAATTTTGGTTTTGCTGACGCTGTTTGGAGCGTTGCCGATCTATCGACGTGTTGCCACCCACAGTCCTCATGGTGAAGGCTCGATCTCGATGCTTGAACACTTGCTCCCTTGGTGGCAAGGCAAGCTATTCGTACTATGCCTACTCGGATTTGTGGCAACCGACTTCATCATCACGATTACCCTCTCAGCGGCTGATGCTACCGCTCATATCGTCGAAAATCCGCTCATACCAAGTTTCATTCACCATCAGACGATCGCGATTACCCTAGTACTGATAGCCTTGCTAGGGGCAGTTTTCCTGAGAGGTTTCCGAGAAGCGATCGGTATTGCCGTTTTTCTGGTAGGAGTCTATCTACTGTTGAATGTCATTGTTATTGGGGTCGGTTTCTATGAAATCTTGAATAACCTATCTGCGATCGCTGATTGGCAGAGTGCACTTTTCGCACAACATGATAACCCTTTGCTCATGATTGGTGCAGCCGCCCTCCTATTCCCAAAACTAGCCTTGGGATTGTCAGGCTTTGAGACTGGCGTGGCGGTTATGCCCCTTGTGCGGGGTAGCAGCAGCGATACTTGGGAACAGCCCAAGAAGCGCATTCGCAATACACACAACCTGCTGGCTACGGCTGCTGTGATCATGAGCTTCTTTTTGCTCACTAGTAGCTTAGTCACTATATTGCTGATTCCAGCCGCAGAATTTCAAGCTGGGGGCAAAGCAAGTGGACGTGCCCTCGCTTATCTGGCACATCGGTATCTAGGTGGTGGCTTTGGCACAATTTACGACCTAAGCACCATCAGTATTCTGTGGTTTGCAGGCGCATCCGCAATGGCTGGACTGCTCAATATCGTACCTCGTTACCTGCCGCGTTACGGGATGGCACCAAATTGGGCACGAGCAACGCGACCTTTGGTGTTAGTCTATACCGTTATTGCCTTTGTTGTCACAATTATCTTCAAGGCTAGTGTGGAAGCTCAGGGTGGGGCTTACGCAACTGGTGTGTTAGTACTGATGTCTTCAGCCGCAGTGGCTGTGACTCTATCAGCCCACCGCCACAGATCTAAGGCAGGAGCGCTCGCCTTTGCAATCATCACGCTGTTGTTTATCTACACCACTATTGTCAATATCATCGAGAGACCTGAAGGGATTAGAATCGCTACGTTCTTCATCGGTACTATTATCGTTACATCGCTGATTTCACGCGTGTGGCGGTCTACTGAACTTCGAGTTGAGCGGATCGAAATTGACGAAACGGCTCGTGAATTCATTGGTCAAGAGAGCCAGGAAACGTTACGACTGATTGCTAATCGCAGAAATACGGGCCATGTGCGAGAGTATGTTTTAAAAGAGCAACAGGTGCGAGAAGACCATCATATTCCACCCACCGACCCCATCCTATTTCTAGAGGTTCAGGTCGCCGATGCTTCGGAATTTACGGGCATCATCCGAGTCAAAGGCGTGGAGGTTGATCGCTACCGTATTCTACGTGCAGAGAGTGCAGCGGTACCGAACGCGATCGCAGCCTTACTTCTGTATATCCGAGACCAAACTGGTAAGATTCCCCATGCTTATTTTGGCTGGGTAGAAGGAAACCCCATCCAATACTTGCTGCGCTTTATCTTATTTGGTGAAGGCGATATTGCAGTAGTTACCCGTGAAGTCCTGCGTAAGGCGGAGAAGAAGCCGGAACGTCGTCCTGCCATCCATGTTGGGGGGTGAGGGAATGGCACTAGTAGAAGAAGGCAGCAGGCAGGAGGCAGGAGGGAAGAAAGCTTTTACACTAAGCTTTTGAACCTGGTTGAACGGGTCACTTATGTGTACCAGCCTGGTCTATTAGGAAGTTGCCTTCAAATATAGTAGTCGAGTAGTAGGGTGGGCATTGCCCACCTTAGATTAGAAAAGTAGTAGATTCAATCAAGAATTTTTAGGAACATTAGATGCCTGTAGGATTACCGGAATTTGCCGAAAACCCAGAAAATCGCTGCCCAGTCATTCTTCTCCTCGATACGTCTGCTTCAATGGCGGGTCAACCCATCCAAGAATTGAATCGAGGAATTGGTATTTTTAAGGAAGATTTACTCAAAGACACACAAGCATCCCTGAGTGCAGAGGTCGCGATTGTCACCTTTGGCCCGGTGAAGTTACTGCAAGATTTTGTGACGGTTGACTACTTCACGCCCTCACCGTTAATCGCAGATGGTGTCACCCCAATGGGTCAAGCGATTGAGTATGCATTAGATTTGCTAGAAACTCGTAAAGCAACTTACAAAGACAACGGCATTCAGTATTATCGCCCTTGGGTATTCCTGATTACCGATGGAGCACCGACAGATAGTTGGCAGCGTGCGGCACAACGGGTGAGGGAGGGAGAGAGCAATGGCAAATTCTCGTTCTTTGCAGTGGCGGTTGAGGGTGCAGACATGAATACCCTGCAACAACTTGCCCCACCTGAACGACCACCGGTAACTTTGAAGGGTCTAGATTTTAGTTCCTTATTTGTCTGGTTAAGCACTTCCATGAAACGGGTTTCCAGTGCCAAAATTGGGGAAGCGGTACCGCTTCCACCAGTGGGATGGGGTCAAATTAACACTTAGAGTCTAGAGGAGTTGGCATGGCTTGGAGAGCCGTTGTTCGTTCCTCTGTAGGAACTCGTCATCAAAAACAGCAGCAACCCTGCCAAGATTACGGCAATTATTGCATTCTGAATCAGGATGTAGTGGTTGGAGCCGTTGCGGATGGGGCAGGTAGCGCTAAATATGCTGATGTTGGCGCTAAATTAGCTGTAGAAACAGTTATTACCATTTTCAGGGAGATTGCGCGATCGCCTCAACCAGAGGAGCAGCTTTCGCACCCCCTGAATGGGAAGGAGGCAAGAAAACTTTTCTCTAAGCTTGTGGCAGAGGTTATTGCTACGTTAGAGGAAAAAGCCGTCCAGGAAAATTATGCGATCGCTGACTTAGCTTGTACACTTTTAGTATTCGTGGCGACTCCTGATTGGCTGGCTGCCATGCAGATTGGGGATGGATTTATGGTTGTTGGTTTACCGGGAGAAGAACACCAGTTACTTTTCCAGCCGGATAAAGGTGAATTCGTCAACCAAACGACCTTTGTTACATCGGCTCATGCTTTAGATGAGATGCAGGTTAATGTTGTCTCAGGCCAACAAAAGTTTATCTGTGCGTCAACAGATGGACTGGAGAGGGTGGCGATTAGGATGAGTGATTGGACACCTTTTCCACCTTTTTTTAAGCCCTTAGAAGAGTATCTGTGGGAAACCCCTGAACCAGAGCAGGATGATGAATATATTCAGAATTTCCTCGTCTCTGAGCGGCTGAATGCTCGAACAGATGACGATAAAACTTTACTCTTGTGCCTCTACGCTCCAACTTGAACTTCTATGCCCATTTGTGATTTTTGACGTTTGACTTGATATGAGAATCCTCACCTGCGTCAGTACGGCTCAACCCATTTGCCTAACGAAGCAGATTGCTAGCAGTGGTGAGGGAGCCGTTTGGCAAACCGATCGCAGTGGCTATCTAGCCAAACTTTACCACTCTGTTGACGCGGAGCGAATTGAAAAACTCAAGGTAATGGTGGCGCATCCACCTAAAGACCCAAACGCTCATCTTAACCATGTCTCCTTGGCTTGGCCTCAGGAATTGCTGAAGGATCGTCATGGCTCTATTTTAGGTTTTTTGATGCCTGCGATCGCAGGAGCAAAGGAACTTCTGGATGTTTATAGTTCAAAGCGTCGCCAACAACTTAAGCTTGAAGTTGATTGGAAATTTCTACACACTACAGCGCTCAATATTGCCTCCATTATCGAAGCCATTCATGCAGAGGGCTATATCTTAGGTGATATTAAGCCACAAAATATTTTAGTCAATAACCGAGCGTTGCCTTCTATTATTGATACAGATTCCTTTCAGGTTTATCATCCTAGCACGAGTCAAGTGTATCGCTGCCTAGTGGGTTCAGAAGGTTTTACGCCCGTTGAATTGTTAGGAAAAGATTTTCGTACCACTAATCAGACTGAAGTTCATGACTCTTTTCGGTTAGCCGTAATAATTCATCTGTTGCTATTTGGCGATAAACCTTTTAAAGGGAAATGGATAGGGGCAGGTGATTCACCAGACCCCAATGAATTACTCCGTCGGGGGTTTTGGTCTTATGCACCCAACAGTTTAATTAGACCAGGGCCATTTACAATTCCCTTAGAGATTGTTCATCCAGAAATTCAGCGATGTTTTCTCAGATGTTTTAATGAAGGGCATACGAACCCTTCTGTACGTCCAACGGCTAGAGAATGGCGTAAGGCACTCTCCGTTGCTGTTGAACATTTAACGGTTTGTGGAAAGGTAGACAGCCACTATTACAGCATGATTTATGGCAAGTGCTACTGGTGCGATCGCAAACTTCATAATGGTCTTGATATATTTGCATTCCCAACGCCTAAAATCCAGCCAGCGTCAGCTCTACAGCGTACACCACCGCCGAGACAAGTTTCCCCGGCTACATTTCCCCAACCAGTCGTCAGTCCTACATCGGTTGTTACACAACCGAGAAAAGTTTCTTCTTCTAAATTTGCTCATCATTCGGCTGGATTTGCGCCTTTTTTTACACAACCGAGAAAAGTTTCTTCTTCTAAATTTCCCCAACGTTCTGTTCCAACCGTACCCTTAAAAACTCGTGTACTTCTAGCGTGGACGACTGGGACAGGTCTTGCAACAGGTGGGATTGTCTGGTTAATTCGGACTTTTTTGGGAGATGCATCAGCAACATTCAAGGATTGGGTTTTGTATTACCCACCCGAGGTCATTCGATTTCCTTTTATCCGAATTCCGCCAGAGAAGCTCCTGAATGTTATTCAACCCGTTCAGTGGGTCTCTGGGGGAGTTGGCGCGTTTATCATGGGATTCATGATTGGATTCGTGGTTATCTCCATGCGTTGGCGCAGGTAAATTCACAAAGCCAAAAAATTAACTCTTAATTTCCGTTTTCAGTAGTATCCATCATGAACCAGGTCGATAATAGAGGATGCGGCTGTGGATGTTTAACTCTATTACTTTTTTTATTCGTTTGGTCAATTGGAACGATTATATTCTGGTTAGTGAATATTTTCGCCTCTATTGGAACAACCGTTATATTGCTAATCGACAGTATAGCCAATATTTTTACGATAATTGGCGTACAAAATCCAGCCATTGGTTGGTTGTTGTTAGGTCTTTTATTGGGTGGAATTCTAGGACTCACTCAGGGACTCAAGCGCACGGGTCGCTCTTCTGATATTTATAAAGTCTATCTGGTTGCGATGGCTGTATTTTTCATGCTGCAAACCGTTGCTTATTCTAAATGGCAATCTCAATTCGATTTGAGGACTTTTCAAAACGTGGTTATCCAGGAAACCTTTACTTCGCCCAAAAACTGGAGGCTAACAGAGGGAGCCATGATAAAAGATGGGGGTCTGTTTCAAACCCAACCTAAAGTGAGCGATTCTGGGTGGTCTAGCTGGGAGGGTACAACCTTATCAGATGTTGACTTTTCCGCAGACGTTGTAAAAGTCAACGGCCCAGATAATCTTTACTTTGGTCTACTCGCCAGAGTAAAGGGAGGCGAAAATCCAAGCTTTTATTATTTAAAAATTAATGGCAATGGGTATTTTGTGATGGGAAAATATTCAAGTCTTAGTTGGGATGACCGGGTGGATGCAGAAGGTAGCGGTATTATTAACAACGGAAATAGGAAAAACAACTTAAGACTAGTTTGCAAAGATAATTTAATTATGGGATTTATTAATGATAAAATGGTAGGACTATTTAGAGATACATCTTACAGGTCGGGAACAATAGCCGTTCAGTCATCGCGGGGTGAAGAGGGTGCCGTCGCTGTTTATTTCGACAATGTTCTTGTGAAGGAAAAGTCTAAATAATTAAAAATAAGGCAAAGGCTACGGGAGAGCCGCTAGAGCGCCGATTCAGTAATAATCAAGAGCCTGATTTTCCCTTGAAGATGAGCGCCAGAATGACCATTTTTCGTTATGGCTGGGATTACTGAACCGGCGCTCTAGTGCAAGACCCCCATGAGCTGGACGCTCACAACAAACAATAAAAGACTCTTCCCCCATTCCCCACTCCCTTCTTTCAAGGCAGTCCCGATGAAAAAATTTCACAGCCATGTATGAAAGTGGTATTTCCCATTCCCTACTCCATACTCCCTACTTTTAAGGCAGAAGACACCGGAGCTAAGCGTGAGGAGGCAGAAGGCTTTTATGAAAGAAAGGTTACAAAGTAAACCTTGTAGTAAGCGATGCGATCGCGTCCAGTACCAAGGTGATGACTACGAACCCATGTTATCTCAGTACCATTCCCCTGAAGACCCTGAGCAGACCCTTGTATCTGCTAAGTCATCAAATTTGGATAAAACGGCTGCAAATAATTGCGATGAGGACATTTAATTTAGAATAATTTGGTCTGCACTGTCATCTACGACGGACGAACGAAATATGCCTCGCCGCGACGACCTCCACAAAATTCTGCTCTTGGGTTCTGGCCCCATCGTAATTGGACAAGCCTGTGAGTTTGACTATTCCGGTACTCAGGCTTGTAAGGCACTCCGGGAAGAAGGCTATGAAGTAGTACTGGTCAACTCCAATCCCGCCAGTATCATGACCGACCCCGAAACCGCTGACCGTACCTATGTTGAGCCATTGACGCCAGAAATTGTGGAGAAGGTCATCGAGAAAGAGCGACCCGATGCCCTATTGCCCACGATGGGAGGACAAACCGCCCTCAACCTCGCTGTTGCTCTAGCGAAAAATGGGGTACTAGAGAAGTACGGCGTTGAGTTGATTGGAGCTAAACTCCCAGCCATTGAGATGGCAGAAGACCGCCAGTTGTTCAAAGAAGCGATGGAGCGAATTGGGGTAGCGGTATGTCCGTCGGGGATTGTGAACAATATGGATGAAGCCAAAGAGATTGCCCGACAAATTGGCTCCTATCCCCTGATTATTCGTCCCGCCTTTACTCTGGGTGGCACGGGTGGCGGTATCGCCTACAACCAGGAAGAATACGAAGAAATGGCACAGGTTGGTATAGATGCCTCCCCCATGTCGCAAATCTTAGTAGAAAAGTCGCTCTTAGGCTGGAAAGAGTACGAGCTAGAGGTGATGCGCGACTTGGCTGATAACGTCGTGATTATCTGCTCGATTGAAAACATCGACCCGATGGGGGTTCACACAGGCGACTCTATCACCGTTGCTCCTGCCCAAACCCTGACGGATAAAGAATACCAACGGCTGCGGGATGCCTCGATTAAAATTATCCGCGAGATTGGTGTAGAAACCGGTGGCTCCAACATTCAATTTGCCATTAATCCTGTGACCGGCGACTTGATTGTGATTGAAATGAACCCTCGCGTCTCTCGCAGTTCTGCCCTAGCCTCCAAGGCAACAGGGTTCCCAATTGCAAAGATGGCTGCCAAACTAGCCGTCGGCTACACCTTGGATGAAATCCCCAACGACATCACCAAGAAAACACCCGCTTCCTTTGAACCCACCATTGACTATGTGGTGACGAAAGTCCCACGATTTGCCTTTGAGAAGTTCCCCGGTGCCGAACCTGTCCTCACCACGCAAATGAAGTCGGTTGGGGAAGCAATGGCGATTGGGCGCACGTTCCAAGAGTCGTTCCAGAAAGCGCTGAGGTCGCTGGAAACCGGTCGTGGGGGTTGGGGTAGTGATAAAGCGGAGAAGCTGCCTTCCCTGGAACAAATTCGCGCAGGTTTGAGAACCCCCCATCCAGAGCGAATCTTCACGGTACGCCACGCCATGCAGATGGGGATGACGGTGGAAGAAGTCTACGAACTCACCAACATCGACCCCTGGTTTTTGGATAAATTTGAACAGCTGCTAGATACCGAAAAATCCCTGAAGCGGACTCCCTTAAAGCAGTTGACAAAAGAGCAACTATGGGATGTAAAGCGCCAAGGATTTAGCGATCGCCAAATTGCCTTCGCCACCAAAACCACTGAAGATGAGGTTCGCGCTTACCGCAAGAGTCTGGGCATTGTACCCGTTTACAAGGTTGTAGATACCTGTGCGGCGGAGTTTGAAGCCTTCACCCCCTACTATTACTCCACCTACGAAGAAGAAACGGAGGTGTTACCGTCCGATAAACGCAAGGTGATGATTTTGGGGGGTGGTCCGAACCGAATTGGACAGGGGATTGAGTTTGACTATTGTTGCTGTCATGCCTCCTATGCTCTGAGTAAACAGGGGTTTGAGACGATCATGGTCAACTCCAACCCAGAGACAGTTTCGACCGATTATGACACGAGCGATCGCCTTTACTTTGAACCCCTAACCAAAGAAGATGTTCTCAACATCATCGAAACAGAACAACCCGAAGGCATCATCATTCAGTTTGGTGGTCAAACACCCCTGAAACTAGCGGTACCTTTGCAAGAATTTTTGCGCCGTCCTGATATCCAAGAGGCACTCCCAACCAAGATTTGGGGCACTTCGCCGGACTCAATTGATATTGCAGAAGACCGAGAAAAGTTTGAGAAAATTCTGCGTAAGCTAGACATTAAACAGCCCCCCAATGGTGCGGCCCGAAGTTACTCAGAAGCCTTGGATGTAGCTAAGCGCATTAGTTATCCCGTTGTGGTGCGTCCTTCTTATGTATTGGGAGGACGGGCGATGGAAATTGTCTATTCCGACATGGAATTGGAACGGTACATGACTTTTGCCGTACAGGTTGAGCCAGAACATCCGATTCTGATTGATAAATTCCTGGAAAATGCCGTAGAAGTCGATGTAGATGCGATCGCAGACCATACGGGTCGTGTGGTGATTGGTGGCATTATGGAGCATATCGAACAGGCGGGGATTCACTCCGGTGACTCCGCTTGCTCTCTCCCCTCCGTTTCTCTACCCCCAACCGTCTTGGACAAAATTCGCACATGGACGGTAGAGTTGGCCAAGGAACTCAAAGTCATCGGGTTGATGAATATCCAGTTTGCGGTAGTAGGACTCCAAGGCTATGAGCCGCAAGTTTACATCCTGGAAGCTAACCCTAGAGCATCGCGGACTATTCCTTATGTCTCGAAGGCAACAGGGGTTCCCCTGGCAGGACTGGCTTCTCGCATTATGTCCGGTGAAACTCTAGAATCCCTAGAGTTAACTCAGGAACCCATCATCAAGCACGTTGCGGTTAAGGAAGCCGTGTTACCCTTTGAGAAATTTGCGGGTACAGACGTGATTTTGGGACCCGAAATGCGCTCCACAGGTGAGGTGATGGGGATTGATGTAGACTTTGGTAAAGCATTTGCCAAGGCTGAATTAGCCGCGAGTCAGAAGTTACCCCTTTCCGGTACCGTGTTTGTCTCAACGAGCGATCGCGATAAGCCCAGTGTTGTCCCAGTCGTGAAAGACTTCATCGCCTTAGGCTTCCATGTTGTCGCCACTGAAGGGACAAGACACGCCCTGAAGGAGCATGGGATCGATGTTGAGTTAGTCCTCAAACTCCATGAAGGTCGTCCTCATGTGCTGGATTGGATTAAAAATAAACAGATTCAGCTGATTATCAATACACCATCTGGGGAAGAGGCACGAGTGGATGGGCGGTTAATTCGCCGTAGTTCTTTGGCTTACAAAGTTCCGATTATCACAACAATTGCGGGGGCGAAGGCGACAGCTGCCGCTATTCGCTCATTGCAGTCCCAACCGCTGGAGGTCAAGGCCTTACAGGACTATATTAAATGATTGGCTGGCTTAACTCAGCCCTTGCACCAGTTGCCAACAGGTTGGAACCTGCGGCTATACAAACGATGTCTGCCGCCGGAGAGCATACGAGGACGGACTATAAAAAATCAAGGTTTTAGGGCCTGCGGAGGCAGGCTAACCCTACCCTTCGGGAACGCTGACGCGAACGTTTGTATAGCCCCAGACTTCCAGTCTGTGGGTGATGAGGTGCAAGATCTGGCTCAAGCTACTCGTGTCAACGTAGCGCCTGTAGAGGCGAAGCTTTCGGATAGAAAGTTTTGAGCACTCGCTATAGATTGCGCACCAAAAATCTTTAAAAACACATAAAATAGTTATTGTCAAGTGTTTTTACAGGGCTGGTGTTCTAGTCTTGAAAAATTGGCAGTTTAATGACAAACTCTACGTAGTTGCATGAGCTGTTATGGCTAGGAGCTACACTTTCACAGCTATTGGGAAAGGGGAGAGCGAACAAAGCTGAAGGGCTTCTAAAATCAATCTTTCTCCCTTGCCCTTGAATCTTTGCCCAGTCTCTATCTAAGCGCTATCTTAGATACACAAAATCTCAGCCTAAAAACGTACACATCGCCGCTTGAAGATTAAAAAAGGAAAGTTTTTACCCTGAAAAATTGAAGCCTAATACTCCATTTGTACCGATAGAAAATAAAACGACCCAAGAAACGATGACTTGGGAGGATAAAAAATTGGTATCTACGGAAAATCGGTCACCCAAACGTAAGCGCGGTGTTATCTTAACGGTTCAAGGTTGGAAGCGTCTGCAAGCTGCCAAGCGCGAGTCAGAAATTCAAGAAAACTCTGGTAATCACTACACTCTGGAAGACTTGCGTGATCGCACGGCCTTGAGTATTAATACTCTGACTCGGATACAACGTCGCCAAACTCCCGTGGATCGGCACAGCTTGGAGTCCTTCTTCAGTGCATTTCAACTCACGCTCAACCCCAATGATTACACCAAGCTGGAGCAGGCTCATCTAGAAAGTCAGCAGAGAGTGACATTAAAAGGTCAAGTTCCTCTAAATTCTCCCTTTTATGTGGAGCGTCCCCCAATTGAGCGGCTGGGTTACGAAAGTATTGTGCATCCTGGAGCGTTGATTCGGATCAAAGCGCCCAAGCAGATGGGGAAAACCTCACTGATGGCAAAGATTCTCGCCCATGCGAGAACAAAAGGTTATAAAACCGTGACTTTAAGCTTTCAATTGGCGGATTCCACTGTTTTCTCGAATTTAACTCGTTTTCTTCAGTGGTTCTGTGCGATCGTGACTCGGAGTTTGGGCGTCCCGAATCAACTCGCTGAGTATTGGGATGATATCTTTGGCAGCAACTACAACTGCACCGATTATTTTGAAAATTATTTGTTGGCAGCAATTGACACTCCGATTGTCTTAGCCTTAGATGAAGTGGACGTGGTGTTCAATTACCCAGAAATTGCCACCGACTTTTTCGGTCTGCTACGAGCTTGGTATGAGAAAACCAAGTATGGAGATGATAGTAGCGATATTTGGCAAAATCTGCGGTTATTAGTAGTCCATTCTACAGAAGTTTATATTCCCCTCAACATCAATCAATCCCCTTTTAATGTCGGATTCTCCATTGAGTTGCCAGACTTTACTCGTGAACAGGTACAAGATTTAGCTACCCGCTATGAACTAAATTGGACAACTGAGTATGTTGAACAATTAATGGCTTTGATTGGTGGAAATCCTTATTTAGTACAGCTGGCTCTTCATCACATTAGCCGTGAAGAGATTACACTTGAACAGCTATTAGAGACAGCCGTCGCCGAAGATGGAATTTACAGTAATTATCTGAGACGGCAATTGTGGAATCTAAAACAGTATCCAGAGCTAGCCAGTGCTTTGATTCGGGTTGTCAGGTCAGAAAGCCCAGTGGAATTGGAACCCTTACAGGCATTTAAGTTACAAAGTATGGGACTGGTACGGGTGCAAAATCAGCAGGTAATGCCCGGTTGCATGTTGTATCGTCAATATTTTAGCGATCGCCTCAGCAGGTTACAGTTGAATTTAATCCAAGAAAGTCGCCTAGCCACGATTCTTTTCACGGATGCCGTAAATTTTGAGGATAATCTGAAGGCTGATCCAGAACGGACGCAGGCTCAACTCTACCAAGACTTCCAACTCATCACCCAGCTGGCTCAGCAGTTTGAGGGTCAGATCCTCAAGTCCTTTGGCGCGAGGTTGTTGATCTACTTTCCCAGTGCACTTAATGCTGTAAATTGCGCTCAAGAAATTCTACTGGCATTGAAGCAATCGACTGAACTAATCGCAGAATCGGTTCTCACTCATAGCATCGGAATTCATTTGGGTGAGATTATTTTCAGTTGCAGCGATATTATTGGAACTGGAATCAAGGTCGCTGAATGCTTACAAAGTGAAGCTCCTTCGGGAGGTATTTGTATTTCTCAAGCGGTTTATGAAGCCGTTAAAAACCATCTATCACTGCAACCAATTAACCTGGGTCAACGGCAATTTGAGGGGATTGAAGAACCGATATCGCTGTACCAACTTGAGGTCTAAAATGCTCACCTGACAGCGGTCTCTAGCGTGTCGTGTCCTTATTGTGCCTTAGAGAAGCAGACTGAGCGTGCGATCGCTCTAATTATACAATATCGGTTGCCAAGAAAGTTGTGAAACGAGTATCCCTGGATTTAGCCACGCGGGATGACTTAGCCGTACCCCAATTAAGGAAAATCCCAGTAAGGCCCAAATCTAAGTTGCCGTCAGCGATAAGGTGTTAAAGCGAGTCGCATAAATTCCAGACGCCAAATATATAATGTCCAACTCAATGCCGTTCCCAAACTCCAAACATCCCCGATATTAGGCTTTGAGCCATCATAGGACAATAATCCCACACCAACCACAGCTAATACCAATTTCCTAAAATAGCGCTACACATCGACCCCCTACCCCCCTTATTAAGGGGGGAACCAGAGCAGCATCTGTAGCAAACATTTATGAAATTGGTATAACACTGCCGAAATTGCGATCGGCAAGCGAATCCGTTGTCCCAAACTTCCCAGTAGCAGGGGCAAAAAGATGACGTAAAGCGCACTAATGAAAGCACTACGGCGTGCTGTAGTGTACTATAATGCGATCGCTTGGGTAGCGTAACCCATTCCCAACCATATACTCAGTTCTAAACCCGCTTGCACTAACTTTCTGTCGCGCTGTAGAAAAGGAACAAAATAACACTGCGGCTAAAGCAAAGCGAACTAAAATCA
>NZ_DATNPA010000710.1:0-9438 GCF_036703385.1 Allocoleopsis sp.
ACAACGAAATTACGATAATTTCCTAAAAATAGACTTTTCAAAAGACATCAGTCCCGAGAAAGCCGAGAAGATTTGTAAGTTTTTAGATAAGTCAAAGGATGAATTTGATGCTTTATCAAAAGGTGTATTGGTTGGCAGTACACTTCTGGAAGTAGGAGCAGGCTTAGAACTAGCGGGATTTGCCGCTGCCTCTGCTGCTGCTGCCCCAGCGCTTGCGGCAGTTGGTGCAACGATGGCAATTGTAGGTCTTGGCTACTGGATTATGAAGGGAGGTTTGCCGCCACTTCCACTTGAGGGAGTTGCTGAAGCCGCTTATGATCTAGCAGGGGAAATACAAAATGCATCTGGTGTTAACATCACTGATGAACTTGATCGCGGTCTTGCTGACCTTCGCAAGGAATGGGGTATAGACCTGTGCGATAAAAAGCCACCCCAGCCAACTAAACAGCTTACAAAAGGGTCAAGTTATGGCGACCCCCACATGATTACCTTTGATGGCTTCAAATACAGCTTCCAGACCGTTGGAGAATTCACCCTAGTTAAATCCACCAATGGAAACTTTGAAGTGCAGGCACGGCAGGGAGCAATCTCAAATTCAGTTTCCATGAATACCGCCGTAGCCATGAAAATTGGTAACAGTCGCGTAGCCCTCTATGCCAAAAACCCGCCCGATTCCGATACCAGCACACCCCTGCGCGTGGATGGCAAACCCACAAAGCTAGAAAATGGCACCCTCGAATTACCTGGAGGAGGCAAAATCCAAGGCAACTCATCCTACTACCTAGTCACAGCACCCACAGGAGAGCAAGTAGGAATCAACCTTGGCAATGGACGGATGGACATCAAACCTTATATTTCCGGTCAATCAGGACAGTACATCGGCTTACTGGGTAACGCAAATGGCAACCCCGCCGACGACTTACAAACTCGTGGCGGCAAAGTGATTCCTACCAAAGAAAACTCCACCTACGGGCAAGTCAGTCAAGCATTGAGGAATGTGCTACCCGTACCTGCGCCCCTTAATCAGGCAGAAAAGATATTCTTTGACGTAGTTTACAAAGAATTCGGTGATAGTTGGCGCATTAGTCAAGCCGAGTCCTTATTTGACTACCCACCCGGTAAAGACACAGGCACATTTACCAACCGCAGCTTCCCCAATTCCTACCTATCCCTTAACTCATTGCTACCCCCTCAAATCCGCCAAGCCGAAGAGATTTGTCGTCAAGCCGGAGTAGAATCAGAACTGATGGATGGCTGCATCTTCGATGTCGGTCAAACAGGAGATGCCAGTTTTGCCAAATCTGCTGCGAACGCCCTCCTTGATACTGCAAAGGACAGACTCCTTCAAGAACTCGGTAACAAGATTCCAGTTCCACCACTACCAGTACCTGTGAGAATCCCCGGCATACGGTTGTAGAGTTTAGATGCCCGACTTCGCAGAAGTTGTCGGGCATCTGGGTGCGATCAGCCCTCTTCGTGTGTGCTATTCCACCTATCTTCCTGGCGGCAAGAGATTAAGCTGGAATGAGTTCGATAGTCCAGCTAGAACCTTAGAGCTAGTGTCTGTGCCTCAATTATCGTCTCAATCGATCAACCTTAACGTTCACGTTAAAGGAGAAGGATTTCCCATACTCTGCTTACATGGTCATCCGGGATCGGGCAGCAGTATGTCCGTCTTCACCAATCACCTCTCCCAACGCTTCCAAACTCTTGCTCCCGATTTACGGGGATACGGTAATAGTCGAACTGAGTTCGACTTTCAGATGAACGACCATCTCAGTGACTTAGAAGCTCTTCTAGACCGCTGCCGGATTGACCGTTGTCTGGTATTGGGTTGGTCGCTGGGAGGAATTCTCGCAATGGAACTGGCCTTAAAACTACCCGAACGAGTGAGTGGACTAATTTTGATTGCCACAGCCGCTCGGCCTAGAGGCAATCATCCACCCATCAGCTGGGAGGATAACCTTTACACTGGGATCGCTTCCCTGATCAATCGGGTGGTGCCTGGGTGGCAGTGGAATATTGATACATTCGGGAAGCGATCGCTCTATCGCTATCTCATCCAACAACACACGCCCAAGGCTTACGAGTACCTCGCCTTTGAAGCGATGTCAGCCTATCTACAAACGTCAGCCGCTGCTACACGGGCTCTTAACATTGCCTTAAGATCCGGGTATAATAGGCTTTCCGAGCTAGAACACATTCAATGTCCCTGCTTGGTGATGGCTGGGGCAGCGGATCGGCATATCACCGTAGAATCGAGTCGAGAAACGGCTCAACATCTCAAGAATTGTCACTGGCAGTGCTACCCCAACACAGCACACCTCTTCCCTTGGGAAATCCCTGAGCAGATAACCAGGGACATTGAGAGCTGGATTGAACTCAACCCTCAAGTCGTATCTTGAGTAAGCCCGTAGGGGGCTGACGCTGGTAACACCCTGATTGACCGGAAGTTTGTTCTCTTCCTGCCTAAGTAGACTAAGACGCTTGTCGGCTGAAGCCACGCACTGGGTTTGAAAAATCAAGAGCCTGCTCCCCCAGATCTTCCTCAAAAATTGTCAGGTTGTTCGGTTTGCAGCGCTGTATTTTAACGCTAATGCCTTGAGCCCCTTCATTTTCTATGTCTTCAATGTATCCGCCCTGGGCTGCCACAGCCTCTTTCTCGTCGAAGAAAGGTCCGAAGTAGTAGGTGCAGCGGGGATTGTCGGTAACAATTTCAACCCAAAAAGCCAATCCCAAGAATTGGAGAATCTTGATCAAAACTTCTTTCATGCTGTTTGCCTGATAGACGGGATTCTATGTTGTCTTTTTATATCGCAATTTTTACATTTTTTTATACTACCTTACACTTCTTTTTGCAACGTATCTTTGGGCAGAATGTCTAGGTGAATTATATTTGACCAACGTTGGCGATAAGTCTCGTACAAAGTCATTGCTACGGCTACTGAGGCATTGAGGCTTGGGGTTTTACCCTGTAGAGGAATCGAAACCAAAACGTCACAGCAGCGTTGTGTAAGCAAGCTCAAACCACTACCTTCTGAGCCTACTACCAATACTATCGGGCCTGTAAATTTAACGGTGTGTAGTAGTTTACCGTTTCCTGCTGCCATGCCATAAATCCAAAAGCCAGCGGCTTTTAATTCCTCTAGGGCACGACTGAGATTGACAACCCTAGCAATGGGAAAAGTTTCTATCGCTCCTGCTGCGGCTTTCACAACAGAAGAGGTAACACCAACAGCTCGACGTTGAGGAATGATTAAGCCTTGAGCGCCTAGGGCTTCTGCTGTACGAATAATTGCCCCTAAATTGTGGGGATCGGTAATTCCATCACACACAAGGATTACCGGCTGTTCGGCTGTCGCTTTTGCTTTTTTAATTACGTCCGCTAAATCTTGGTACGGGTAAGGTGCGACTTGAGCTACGACACCCTGATGATTGGCTCCCTCGGCTATTTGGCTGAGGCGGCGTGGTTCTACTTCATCAATGACGGTACCATTGGCCTTGGCTTGAAGCAGTAGGGAATGAAAGCGGGGATCGTAGCGCAGCTGTGGAAGAATCCAAACTCGGTTGAGCTGGCGCTGATTTTCCAAGGCGGCGAGGACGGGATGACGCCCATAAATTAAGTCAGTCTCCTCCGATGTATCCATCGCAGAAGTTGTATCGGTATGGGTTGGCTCAAAATTTGGCGATTCATGGCGCTCTTTGTGTACCGACCTAGACGGAATATATCGCTTGGCCTCCGTTTGCTGGGTGTTCCCACCTCTATCTCTATCTCTGTTTCTATCTCTATCTCTATCTCGGGTTCTACCTTCATAGGGTGACTCGAAATTAGCCCCCCTTGGTTCTGGGCGAGACCCTGGCTTTTGGGGATGTGGCCTACCTTTACCCGCATGACGCCGCTCTAGGCGGTCTGTGGGAGCGCCTTGGGAGTGGCGCAGTTTAGGACTAGAGTTTTGAGGGCGAGAGGGCTTTCCCGGCTTTGGCTTGTCTATGTAGCTGCGCTCTTGTCGGTCAGAGGGTTTTTCTTGGGCAGAAGAAAATTTTCGATTCTCACGGGGATCGCGAAATGACTTCCCTCGCTTTGGCTTGCCGGTAGCGTGAGGGCGGCGGTCTTGTTTAGACATATTATTATTAGAGTTCGATGACTTGTTAACGGGGATCGAGGTCTAAATGAGCCAGCAACTGGGTCAGACGCTGGGGATCGGTAAGGTATAGGTATCCAAGTAGTGTTTCCAAGCTCGTCGCTTGTTGATAGATTTTGGGGTCGAGACGTCGGGGATGTCCTGTGGCGGCATTGCGCCCACGCCTCAAAATTTCAAGTTCAGAAGCAGTAAGGTAGGGTTCGAGCGATCGCAGCGTTTTTGCTTGACTTTCCGCCCGGACTTGAGATACTACCTGCTGGTGATAGTCACCAAGGCGTCTGGGCGGCAGTAGATAACAGGTTCGGATATAAAGTTCGTAAACAGCGTCTCCCAAATAAGCCAAGGAGGCGGGTGACACTCGCTGAATATGGGATGAAGACTTCGTAGTAGCACTTAATTGCTGAAATCGAACTTCCGCCCACGAGAGCGCCGACTGGATTGCCAAAATCTTTAAGCTCTCTTCCTCCTCTGATGTCACAACCTCTGCCAGACCTCTCCCTCTAAATTTTAGCGTTGCCTGGAATAGTCTATTACATTCAGGAACTAAAGAAAGTCAACTGTTCCCTTAACAGAGCAAGGGCGGGTTTCTGACCCGCCCTATCATTGCTCTGTACGGTTGCGTCAGCTTCCCTCGATGTTCTCCAATGCTTCCTCAACAGAAGGTTGCAGTGAGAGAAATTTTTCCAGGCGTACCAGCTTAACTGTTTGAGTTACACGGGGATTCGTCACAATTTGTAAGCTTCCCCCCGCGCTTTGAGCCTTCTTCACTAGCTGCACCAAAGCGCCCAAACCCGAGCTATCGACAAAGTCGATCTTGGAAAGATCCAAGACAACGTGTGTTGGCCCTTCATCAATATTTTTGCTGACCACCTTGCGGAATGTAGCTTCCGAAAAGGCGTCCAACAATCCAGTGAGGCGGAAAAGCTGGCAATTTTCCCTGACTTCGCGAGTGCCCCTTAAGCTGACTGTCAGGGTTAGTGGCTCAGGAATAACACCCTCCTACTTGTAGCGTAAATAACATTATGATTGTGACATCTCCACTGCCAAGCTTGTGACTCTAACAGGGGATTTTTGGACTGACCTGGTCTCCCGAAACAGATATTTGTTCCTCTGGTTTTGGATTTACAGAGCATTCCCAATCCTCGCCGATCAATCCTCAAGCTCAAGATCCGGTGTGTTCCACCGTATTGGTCGATGCTTTGCCTAGACTTATCGGCATTTTATCAAGTGCCGCAGCGGCCTAAGGCTGTTTTGGACAGACTTCTACGTCGTATGCAATAGTATAGCGAGAAGTCCCCGTTTAATTTAAAGTACCTTGAGATTTTTGGCAAGCTTTTAGGAGTGACATGCCCCTAATCAGCTTATCAATAACAAAATTAACGCAAATTGTCAACCTTGTCGCTGCAAAATCTTTCATCCCCCTTAGTCCTAACTCCCTTCCTTGGATTAGAGCGTAGCACTGCCCTCAACTTGGCGAGGGTGCGGCGTTCGTCCGCATCGTTTGAACAAACTGCTCAAAGAGATAGTCAGCATCGTGCGGACCTGGACTGGCTTCTGGGTGGTACTGTACCGAGAAGAAAGGTAAAGATTTGTGACGCAATCCCGCCACAGTGCGGTCATTGAGGTTGAGGTGAGTAATTTCTACCTCAGCATCTATAGTATCGGCATTAATCGCAAAACCGTGATTTTGGCTGGTGATTTCCACCTGCCGCCGCAAACCTGCTGGGTGATTTAAGCCCCGATGACCAAATTTAAGCTTAAAGGTTTCTGCACCCATCGAAAGACCGAGAATTTGGTGCCCCATGCAGATGCCAAACACGGGTTTCTCTTGCTTTAACAAAGCCTTGGTGGTTTCAATCCCTTCACTGACAGCCGCAGGGTCTCCTGGCCCATTGGAGAGGAAAATGCCGTCTGGATTATGTTTGAGAATTTCCTCAGGAGGTGTATCCGCAGGAACGACGATGACACGGCAACCATAGCTAGCTAGACGCCGTAGGATGTTGCGTTTGATACCAAAGTCTATGGCTACAACTGTTAGAGGTTCGTTATGGGTAGCATCGACAACGGGGCGAAACTCCCAGTGGCTATCGGTGGGAGCCGACCACTCATAAACCTCCCTCGTGGTGACTTCCCGAACCAGATTTAATCCTGCCATACTAGGAGCCCCTGTCACTTGCTTGAGCAACTCGGCAGGGTCAAGAATTTCGGTAGAAATGCCACCGTTCATGGCACCTGATGAGCGAAGTTTTCGGGTCAGGGAGCGGGTATCGATGCCGTAGATTCCTGGAATATTGTGCTTTTTGAGGTAATCGGGGAAAGACTGAGTGGAACGCCAGTTACTTGGACGGTAGCAGATGTTACGAGCGATCGCACCCCTAATATGAGGATACGCGGATTCTTCATCCTCTGGATTAACTCCCGTGTTGCCTAATTCTGGATAAGTAAAGGTGACAATCTGACCACAGTAGCTGGGGTCGGTTGCCACCTCCTGATAACCCGTCATGGCTGTGTTAAACACAACCTCCCCCATAGCAGTGCCCGTGGCTCCGAAAGACCAACCCTTGAAAGATGTCCCATCTGCTAGCACGAGCAGAGCAGGTGTAGCTGCTGAAACAGGCATAAGCAGTTATGTTGTGATGAGTGGTTGGTTGTTAGTAGTCAGTGGTCAGTAAAAAGAACGCCAGACAACTAATAACTGACGTGCTATTATCTCATGGCTGACTGAGGCAGGAGAGGTTTTTTGAGCCTCAATTGTGAGGAGGCGATAACAACCAGTGCCTTTTGGACAGTGCCCTAGGCGATCGCCCAACCTATCCTTATCAATGATATCTTCAGGTCTTACTTACCCCATAGCTAGAAAAATGCACACCATCCCCTAGCCTTCGCTGGGTCAAGCAGGCTTCGCCCTCAACCCATCAAAGACGAATTAGGGCGGTGTAGTTCATACTGAAAAA
This sequence comes from Allocoleopsis sp., assembly GCF_036703385.1. Classification (NCBI taxonomy): domain Bacteria; kingdom Bacillati; phylum Cyanobacteriota; class Cyanophyceae; order Coleofasciculales; family Coleofasciculaceae; genus Allocoleopsis; species Allocoleopsis sp. The sequence goes on from NZ_DATNPA010000710.1 coordinate 7,097, forward strand.
TGGACAGTTCATGAGCCATCAACGCCCATGCCCTCTCAGAAGTCTAGAGCTATCCTTCTGCTTTCAGGCACCCTAGCATTGACGAATATGGCTTGTAGCCGTGTCAATTCTCTGCTGGGTTCTAATGAACCCACTGAGCCAATGGCTACCTCTTCGACTCCTGGTACAGCCACTAATTCCGTCGCGGGACAGGCGTCCCCGTCTGTTGTTAATCCCTCATCAGTGGCGACAGCAAGCAGCCAACCTTCTCTTACGCCACAGCAGGCGTATGAACGGGCACTGGATGCCGCCTATAGTGCCACAAGTATTGCTGAGTCTGCTCAGGCTTCCAGCGATTGGCAGTTAGTGATTAATCGCTGGCAAGAAGCGATTGAGTTATTGAAACAGGTACCATCTGCTAGTTCTTATCATGCGATCGCTCAGCCGAAACTTGCCGAGTACCAGCGTAACCTTCGCATTGCTCAACAAAAAAGCGCTCGCCCCGGTTCCAATGCCCCCTCAGGAACTGAAGTTGCTATTTCACCCAGAGGCGTATTCCAACCCTCTGCCATCCAAACGCCCAACCCAAAGGCACCTACAACAGGGTCAACACCCACCCCTGCATCGAAGACAAACACAGATAAGCCGCAGGTGTTTAAAGCCCCAATCAAACGTCGTGTTCATGGAACGCCAGTGATTGATGTGACCTTTAACGGCACACAAACCTTTGAGATGGTTGTCGATACAGGTGCCAGTGGTACTGTAGTCACCCAAGCAATGGCAAAAAGCCTCAACATTGTTCTAGAAGGCGAAATTAAAGCGAATACGGCGAGTGCCAAAGGAGTGACATTTCGCTCCGCCAAGGTTGAGTCAATTGCTGTTGATGGGGCTGTAGCACAGAACATTCAAGTGGCAATTGGTGGGACTGATCTAGAAATTGGACTGTTGGGTCAAAACTTTTTTAGCAAATATGACGTTTCACTCAAACAAGATGTCGTTGAATTTCATAGTCGCTAGAGCGTCGGCACAGAAATAGTTTTTTCCTTGGAGGGGCGAAGCATCGGTGTTCCAGCCCTTAATCGCTGCTGCGTGACAGATCCTACACTGACTCTTCGAGTACAGTGTAGGCTTCCAAACCAATCCGGCTATTGCTTAGGAGGCGTTTGGCTTTAAGAACGGACTGCCCTGCCGCCTTTCGGGTGCGCAACTTAAGCGGGAAATGAATTCCCGCATCCAGCGTCACTCTGTTTTTTATGTTTATTGCTGCGTTGTGGTCGCGGTCAAGACTACACCCACACTTGATGCAGTCATGCCAACGAATATGCAGCTTCTTAGGCGCTTTCTCGCCACAATTGGAACAATCTTGTGAGGTGTTATGGGCGCTTACTGGGATTACCAACAAACCAGCATTTTCGGCTTTGTTCGTTAGTATCGACAGAAAGCTTGACCACCCAGCATCCAACACAGATTTAGCCAATCGGGTACAAGCTAGCCCTTTGACGTTCAGCTCTTCATGAGCCACTACGTCATATTTTGACAGCAAATAATTAGCTGTCTTAAAGTGAAAGTCTTTCCGCTTGTCTGCAACTTTTTTGTGCTGTCTGCCCAGTTGCTTGATAGCTTCAAGCCTACCCTTGCTACCTTTTTTTCTACGCGATACTCGTTTCTGAATAATCCGTAGGCGTTTCTGGGCTTTCGGATAATGCTGAGGAATAGCAATCGTTTCACCCTCAGAAGTTGTCAAGAATTCCTTTAAACAAACGTCAATCCCAGTGATTCTATCTGGGTTAAAGTCTGGCTTAATTTCTGGAACTGCCTTGTCTTCTAACGAGAGTGTGAGGTAGTACCCATCAGCTTTCTTGGTGACAGATGCAGTTTTGATTTTGAATCCATTAGGGATAGGGCGATGAAGGACAACCTTAACCTGAATAGCACTGACTTAAGAAATTTCATCCAACCCGTCAATCCTTGTGCAGGGGGTCTCTAGGTAGGCACTCCGTCCCCCAGTGGGGAGTTTGGGGGGAAACCCCCCAATCTGGGTTTTTCCAAGAAACGATAATTTTCCCTTAAGTCAGTGACATTCACCTTAACCTTCCCAAACATCGGTAGGTTAATCAGGCTTCCTTGTAAACATCCCTCTTTCATCTGAGGATAGGTAAAAGTACGATAGCGATTACGAGCCTTAAATCTTGGCTTACCGCTACGTTTACCGTTACTGTCACCTCCTAAGAAACACATTCAGCCACAGGGGATTGAGCGACCAAATCAAAGCCTAATAAGTGAGCTTTTTTCTTGAGGTTGTTAAGTAGGCGCTCTTGATATCTTTGCTCGTAGTAGTCCACTCCTGGGTCAGTGTAAGCTCC